>JBDTAB010000051.1:0-8169 GCA_039924865.1 Gemmatimonadaceae bacterium
TTCGGTGCAGAGCCACGCCGGTACTGACGCGAGGCCCGCGGTCGCTAGATAGCTGCTCCAAGGCCACTCCACGACATCGGCGACGATCCCGGCGCGTACGGGGTTCAGCACGACATATCGTGTGAGCTCGATCAGGTGTCGTTCGCGCTGCACGAGGATGGCGTGATAGCGACCCTGGTAGACGTGACCGACGCGTTGGTGACGCCGGTTGAACACGTGCGCGAAGCAGCTATTGAGGTGTTGCATTCCACGGACGAGCAAACCGGCGGGCGTCTCGTGCAACGTGAGCAGCAGGTGGTAATGGTTGGTCATGAGACAATACGCGAGAACCGTCCAACCATACTGCTTGCACGTCGCACCCAGGAGCGCGAGGAAGGTCTCGTGATCGTGATCATCGCGATAGATGGCCTCACGAGCGTTACCGCGCGCAGTGGTGTGGTAGAGTGCTCCAGGGATGTCGAGACGAAGTGGGCGCGTCATGCGAGCGTAAGGTAGGTGTCAACGGCATGATCACTTTCAATCGCATTTTCGTGCGTCGGAGCGTATTCACGCAAGTTTGCATTGTGCAAGATCTGGCACCATCTTACCCGATGCTGATCAATCGCCAACTCCTTCCGGACTTGCCGGACTTGCCGGATTTCCCCGCAAGGCTCGATTCGCTCGCGGCGATCGCCACCAATCTTTCGTGGAGCTGGAGCCGAGACGGCCGGCGAATGTTCCAGTTGATCGACGCTCCGCTCTGGGAGCACACCGGGCACGATCCGATTATGCTGCTGCGCCAGACCGACCCAGCCCGACTGGTGGTCTGCGCGCGCGATCCACTCTTTCTCCAACTGTATGGGCGCGAGGTTGATCGCCTAGCCCGAGAAAGTGGTGTCGACACAGGCTGGTTCGCAAAGAAGTACCCGGACCTCACGTCGCGTCCGGTCGCGTATTTCTGCGCAGAGTTCGCGGTGCACAGCTCTATTCCCATCTACTCCGGTGGACTCGGCGTGCTTGCCGGTGACCAGTGCAAGAGCGCGTCGGATCTGGGGGTTCCCTTCGTAGGTGTTGGTCTGCTCTACACCGGCGGCTACTTCGACCAGCGGATCCGACCTGACGGCTGGCAGGAAGAGAGCGATGAGTCGATAGTGCCGGGTGATACTGCACTCGAGCTGATGACGACCGTTGATGGCGATCGCTCGATCGCTGTCGTCCGGATGTTCGGACGTGATGTGCGCGTAGGCGCCTATCGGCTCGCGGTAGGCCGCACGATGATCTACCTGTTGACTACCGATCTCGAGCAGAACCACGCCGACGACCGAGGCGTGACTCGCAAGCTCTACGCGGGAGGCCCTGATTTGCGCCTTCGGCAGGAATGGATTCTGGGTGTGGGTGGGGTGCGCGTGCTGCGCGCTCTCGGTATCGAACCTGCGGCATGGCATGCGAACGAAGGGCATGCGGCGTTCATGATGGTCGAGCGCTTGCGCGAGCTGATGGCCGGTGGAACCCCGAACGCTGACGCGGTGCGCGAAGTGCGCGCGCGCGGGATATTCACAACGCATACGCCAGTTGCGGCAGGACACGACGCCTTCGCCGCGGAGGATGTGGCGCAGTGTGCCGGCCCCATCTGGGAGGAGATGCGCATCAGCAAGGAGGCGCTGCTGGCCGTGGGGCATCTTCCGTCCACGCAGGACGGAAGCTTCGACATGACGGCTGCCGCGATCCGACTGTCCGGCCGCGTTAACGGAGTGGCCGAGCGACATGGCGAAGTGTCACGGGCCATGTCGCAGCCTTTCTGGCCGGACCGGCCGGTGCAAGACGTTCCAATCGGATATGTGACCAATGGCGTGCACCTCGCCACGTGGATGTCGGATGAGTTGATGACGCTGCTCGATGGCGATCTCGGCCTCGACTGGGAAGCCCGGCGGGAGGATCCCAACATCTGGCAGCAGTTGCTTTCGCTGGACGACGCGGCGCTCTGGGGGACGCACCAGACACTCAAGCGTGCGTTACTCGACGCGCTGCGCGAGCGAGAGCGGCGGCGTTGGACCGAGTCCGGGAGCGAAGCAGAAAGCGCGGAACACGCGGTACTCCGCAGTGCATCCGACGGCCTGCTGCTGGATCCTGCCGTTCTCACTATCGGATTTGCGCGGCGCTTCGCAACGTACAAGCGGGCCGACCTCATCTTCCATGACCTGAATCGGCTACGTGCGCTACTCACGGACGTGCGACGACCAGTACAACTCGTCTTCGCCGGCAAGGCGCATCCGGCGGACGCGCCGGGTAAGCAGATTCTTCAGAGAGTGTACGAATTCACGCAGGACCCGTCGCTTGCGGGCAGAGTCGTATTCGTCGAGGATTATGACATGCGCAGCGCTGCGCAACTTGTTCAGGGCGTGGACCTCTGGCTCAATCTGCCGCGCGTCCCGTTCGAGGCGAGTGGCACGAGCGGTATGAAGGCTGCGCTGAATGGTGTTCCGCAGCTGAGCACGATGGACGGCTGGTGGCCGGAGGCGTACAACGGTCTCAATGGATGGGCAATCCCGCTGGCAGCGCCGACGCTGGATGACGAGGCTGTCGATGCAGTGGATGCGGAACATCTCTACACCCTTCTCGAGCGCGAAGTCGTGCCGCTCTTCTACACACGTGATGACACGGGCCTTCCGACGGAATGGATTCGGCGGATGAAGCACGCGATCTGCGTCGCTGGCCAGAAATTCACAGCGCGACGAATGGTGGAGCAGTATGCAAAGAATTACTACGCGCCGACAATGCGCGCTGAGTCGTTCGCCGACGATCCGCCTACCGGTTGAAGATTCGGAGATTCGGTGGCCGATGATTCGGTGCCCGATGATTCGGTGCCAGATCTTGCATGATGCAAACGAGCAGCATTGCTGCCTTTTCCAGATGAAGAACAGCTCCAATATCATGCCACCCTCAGGCGGCTCCCGCCGAAGGTGGTATGCGGTCGATCGTGCTCCACTGCTCTGAGCAATAACTCGCTTGTCCTCCGGTGCTCGGAACGCCGCCGCCGATTGAACTGTTGCACTGAGCAGCAATTCCTCGTGCGCGCGGGCGTATTCGTGCAGGTTTGCATCATGCAAGATCTGGCACCGAACACTGGCACCGAACACTCCGGGTTTGCATCACTCAAGATCTGGCACCGAACGCTCGAACGCTCGGGCGAGACGTGCCCCCTCCTTTAGCCCCTCAGTCCGTTCTCTTGACATAAAGAAGTTGTTTATATACCTTGTATCACAAAGTACTATCTCTCACTGGGTACTGCTCGACATGGATCGTGAGCTTAAGCGCGGTACGCTGGAGATGCTCATCCTGCGGCTCCTGCACGAAAAGGATCTCTACGGTTACGAAATCGTCACGACACTGACGGAACGCACTGATGGCGGGATCACGATGAAGGAAGGGACGCTGTATCCGGTGCTGTACAGGATGGATGACGCGGGTTTCGTCGAGCCGTATTGGGAAACGCAGGAGCGCGCTGTACCCCGTAAGTACTACCGCATCACTGACAGTGGCAAGAAGCACCTGCACGAACTGGAGCAGCAATGGTGGAATTTCGCGCGAGCGGTATCGAACATCATTCCGAAGGAGAAAGCAAGGTGACCTCAACAACGGCAGCGATGACAACAGATCAATACATAGCTCAGGTGGTTGCGCTGCTTCCGCAGCACGCACACGATAGAGCGTCGATCGCCCAAGACATCCGCGCGCACATCGCCGAACTGATGGCGCACGGTGCGACCGAATCGGAAGCCATTGAACGACTCGGAACTCCCTACGAGGTAGCAGCGGCATTCGCTGATGGCTCAACGCCGGATGTTGCTGGAGAAACGCTGGATCGGTTGATTCACGACTGGCAGGGTGGTCTCACACTGCAGTACGCCAGCGTCAGCCAGCGTGTCGCTGCATTCATGATCGATCTGATGCTGCCGGTACTGGCGCTAGTTGTGATTGTCGCAGTCGCACGGCTTTCGCCTGGTGTCTGGAGCGGCGGGTACGGACTCTTTGGCGCGATGATCCTGTACGCTACTATCTGTGTCGCGTTTGGCTGGTTCTACTTTCCCCTCCTTGAGTGGAAGTGGGGGCAGACGGTAGGCAAACGCGTAATGCGCATTCGCGTGAAGACGGTCACGGGCGAGGATCCGCGACTGCTGGCTACCTTCATCAGACGAATTCCGCTATTCATGCAGTTCTTCGTGTTCGACGCCGTGTTCGCGCTCTTTACCGAGCGAAGACAGAGGGCGTTCGATATCGTTGCGCGCACCGTGGTCGTTAGTGACGAACCGCCCGTACTCAGCACCTCTCGGCTCATCGCCATCGGCGCTGTGGTCGCGTTCTGTGTGATGGTGGTGGGCGCGTGGTATCTGCTCTTCACGGCGACTCCATGAGGCGCCGAGCGAACGTAACGCAACTTGCGGCTCGCATCGTCGCCGGTGGCTCGATGGTCCTTGTCGCCGCCGGTTGCGGCGGTCACAATCACCTGGCCGACTACAACTTCGCGAGTCGTTCGGTTGCGGTCGTGTACGTTGCGCCACCCAGCCCGGAGCTTCTGACAGGATGGTACTCCTTGCCCAACGTCGATGATCCGGTCGCGGCTGTCGTTGCGGCAGGATCCGGTGTGGCGAAGGAAGTCGTAGGACGTAAAGCGCGCTCACGTCTGGATAGTGCGACACGCATGGTTAACATCGACAGTCTGATGTCCGCCAGGACGCTGGAACGTGTGAGCCGCTACCTCGGCGCAGTGCCGTCACCTGATCGTCGTAGCGCAGATTTTTTGCTGGAAGTCAATATGCACAACTCTGGCATTGACATACGCGGCCAGCACGCCGCGTATCTATTCATGAGTGCAACCGCGGTGCTACTGGATGCGCGCAGCGGGCGCGAGATCTGGAGTTTTGACGTCGACGGTCGCAACCGCCTGACGCCATTTTTATACGGGGGTAACCGCATGCCGACCGGAGCTATCACGGCCAGTGTGCTGAACACGGTGTCGATCGAAGATTTTCAGCGCGCGTTGGAGCAGCTTGCGGATTTCTCGTCCAACGAGATCACGGACCGGTTGCGCGAGGCGTTGCGGGATGTACGACGGTAAGCGTCGTTGGTCTTATTGTCCGAACCAGCGCGCGCGCCGAGTGGAACCAAAGCTCTCCTTTTCTGCGACTAGACCTACGGACGGCTCCACGAAGTTGCCGGTCGGTGCAGGTCCTGAGAAGAAATCAACATCTACTCTGGCGACATGACCGGCGCCGAATTCGATGTAACATGAACCGACGCCTGCGTATGGTGTCGGCTCGCCTGCGCCGCTGAGTTCCCGGATTATGGTCGCCGCAACCATGCGTCCGCCACCCTCGGCGAACACTCCTGCTTTTGGTGCTCCGGAACTTGAAACGTCACCGATCGCATACACACCGGGGAACCGCGTTTCCAGCGTCTGCGGGTTTACTGGCACCCAGCCTTTCTCAACCAAGCCGCTTGCTTCAACGACCTTCGGGACGCAATGTTTCGGTACGCCGAGGAAGAGATTGTAGGGGAGCTCGCTCTGGTCATCGAGTACTGCGACATGTCGCGTTGCATCGAGTGAACTCACGCGGCGGTTGGGGATGTAATTGATGTTGCGCTCGGCGAACGCAGTGACCAATGCGCGCGATGTGGCGGGCGAGGGTGGTACCGGGCTACCGAATGGAATGACGATTGAAATTTCGCACTGACTGCGAACGCCACGCTCGGTGAGATATTCGTGCAGCAACAAGGCCGCCTCGCTCGGTGCTGGCGGACACTTGTACGGCGCTCCACAAATACCGATGATCGCGTGGCCCCTGGTGAAGTCGGGTAACAACTTGCTCAGTCGAGCGGCGCCAGCGACGGAGTAGAATTCGTTCCCCGCTTCGGCCAGTCCTGGTGTCGCGGCAAAGTCGTAGTCGGCGCCAAGTGCGACCACCATGTAGTCGCCGTCAAATACTTCGGTATCTGTCGTGACGCGCCGACGCTCGGGGTCGATCGCGGTGATTGCCTGCTGTACAAACCGTACACCCGGCTTGACCAGCTCGCGGTACGGGATGCGGACGGCGTCGAGTGTTGTATGGCCAAACATGACGTCGAGCTTGGAGTAGCCTAGAACGAAAGAATCGCTCCGGTCGATCAGTATCAGATCGAGTTCGTCTCCGAATTCCTGAGACAGGATCGTGGAGAGCTCGAGGCCCCCGAATCCAGCACCAAGCACGAGTACGCGCTTCTTCATTTGAATTCTCCCGGCGTGTAAGGCAATCGAAGTATACCCGTAGATCTTTGACGTCGCGATATGCTCGTCGAAGCACCTGATCGGGGTCACATATAATCGGGATCACAAATAATCGCCGGAATGCAAGGATTTTCCTGTTGTCGGGAACGCGAAGCCCAACCCGCCGACCATTCGCCCAGATCCACCACAGTGGCTCGCACCATGCTTTGTGCAGCCGTTCACGGATGAACTAAAACACGGAGGAACTGTGGACACTGGAAAAGACTTTCTCAAATCGCAGGTGCACAACGCTGTCACCTTGCACGCGGCCTTTGTCAAGGCACTAAAGGACCACGAATCGCAGGCAGAAGATCCGCGCTATCGCGATCTATGCAGCCGTTACCTCGGTGCGATGCGCGAGCATCAGCGCATGTTGGAAGATTATCAGAACGAATTGGGCGAAGCCGATGCGGGAATGCTCAAGCGCGCTCTTGGCGCAACGATGGGCGCCGCGCGGGATCTCGCCGACTCTGTACGTGAAAGCGACTTCTTGCGGCTCGTCGGTGATATCGTCATGTCCCGCCAGGCCGAGGACACGTTCAAGACATTCCGTGAGGCGGGGCGTACGCTCGGCCTCACGCGTCTCGCTGAAATTGGTGCTGCAGGCGAGAGCGGCCACGATGCGTACAACAAGGATGCGAACCGTCTCGTGCAGGAATTGTTCGTCGAGCAGGCTCGCCGTGGCGAGGAAGGAATTGCTGCAACTTCCGCGGCGGAGATGAGCCGCTAGCAGGAGAGAGGGAGAAACAGGGCCAGTCCTTCCGTCGAACTCTCGGCGGAGGGACTGGCCCTGTTTGCGTAGATGTGTCTCGGGCGTTCCCCAGATTACCCCCACTGGATTGCGAGTTGAACTAGAGTTCAACATATTTGAGACACAGGAGGAATTCATCATGGTGGCAGACAGCACACTCAGGCCAACGGGCGGCTCTCTTACGACGACGGTTCCGGCCGAAGTCATCCAACGGATGGGCGCTCTACCAGGGCAAACGCTGAACTGGACGGAGGAAGCGCCGGGCCGGTTCGTAGTGGAGCTGGCGCCCCCGAGCTCTGTCATGGAGGCGGCCGAGCGAGTACTTGAACGGTATCGTCCCGCATTCGCCGCGCTCGCCAGAGAGGACTCCAGGTGAGTGGCGAGTTCACTGGGCCCTCGGTGGACGAGCCAATCTGGATTCAGCCTGAACAGCTCCATCTGATGCATGATCGTCAGATGGAGCTTTTCGGTGGCAGTCCTGGGGTGTTACACGTCGGAGCAGTAGCCGCAGCACTGAATCGACCGATCAACAAGTGGGCCTACGAGCGAGCTGGGCTGGCTGAGTGCGCGGCGGCGTACCTCTATGGGATTATCCACGCACACGCCTATGTGGATGGGAACAAGCGCACGGCTCTGATGGCTGCGTTCGTCTTTCTCGAGGTGAACGGTTCCCCGATACATGTGACGCCTGAAGAAGCGTTCGCGCTCGTCGTGTTTGCAGCCAGAAAGGAGATTACCGAAGCGCATGTCGTTCGCTGGTTCACGGATCACTCCGACCGAACTCAGTTTCGTTAACGCGCATTCCGTACGATGACGCACGCTCCTGACCTCGTGGCCCAGTATCACGAGATAGCCGGTCAGCGCGTAGACTATCTAGCAACGATTTTCATAGCTAGAATTTCCAGTCAACGCTTTTTCGGCTCTCTACCAGAAGGTCCATTCCGCATGTCGATTTCCCGCTTGTTCACCGCCGCGTTTGGCCTGGCTGCGCTCACGTCTGTCGCTGCAGCTCAGTCCACCGACCTTTACTCCGAGATGCACTGGCGCGAGATCGGCCCAACGCGCGGGGGGCGAGCCCGGGCTCTTTCGGGGGTCGCGGGCCAGCCGAACGTTTTCTACGTTGGCTACGACAACGGCG
>JBDTAB010000052.1:0-8334 GCA_039924865.1 Gemmatimonadaceae bacterium
ATGTTCACGTGGATGCCGAGAAGCGTGTCCGCCCGGGCGGTGACCCGACCACAGTACACTATGCTGTTGTACGCGATGGCGACAATGTCGTGATCTGCGCGATGTGGCGCGATGACGCGACGTGTGATACGCGGGGCGTTCATGGAGACCACAATCGTGATCGCGGCGGTGACAGGCGTCGCGACGTCAGCGCAGAGTTTTCGATTCAGGTTCCAGCTGGCGTCAGGCTTAACAGCAATACGGTCAACGGGGACCTCACGGTCGAGCATATCACCTCGAATGTTCGTGCAGGGACTGTGAATGGTACGGTACGCGTGACGCAGGTATCGGGCGATGTCAGAGCGCGAACCGTCAACGGTAACGTGAATATTGACACACGCAGCGGTACGGCGAGCGGAGAAACGGTGAACGGATCTATCGAGGCGACCATTGGGTCCGGTGGAACCGGCGACATACGCTTCCGGAGTGTCAACGGCGACATTACCATCAACGCGCCGTCTTCCCTGAATGCCGATGTGGATCTGAACGTCATGAACGGCTCCATCGATTCGAAATACCCGCTCAATTTCGACAGGCGTAAAAAGCACGCGGATGGGACCATCGGTAGTGGCGGCCGTCAGCTGTCGGCGACCACGGTGAACGGGTCGATAAAATTGCGCTGACCCACTGGTCCGCGGTAAGCAACAGGACGTCGATTCAACTGAGCCCCTCACGCGCCATGGCAGGAGGGGCTCAGTTGCGTTCAGTCGTGTGCCAATTCCGAGCATCTTCTGGCGAAACAGTTATCATATCCGGGTAACTGGTCTTGAACGATTGGCATCCATCATTGGCGATGATCATTGGGAGAGGGGATGCAGCAGATTTCTCGCGAAGTGAACGATGTGGCTGTTCCAGCGGTGGGCGACGCAGCCGAAGTGGAGATCCGCCCGATCTCCCATTGGAGCACCAATGACAAGGTGTTCGAGCTGGTTCGGCCGTTCCTCGACAATGGTGCGCTGGTCGCAGACATTGGCGCTGGCGAGGGTTTCTTCTCAAGCAAGATGGGCAAGTACCTGGCATCGGTCGGAAAGGATCCGTCCGCGTCACTCTCGGCGTGTGATCTGTTTCCCGAATACTTTCGTTACCGGGCGATCACTTGCGATCCGGTACTCATGGATGGTCGGCTGCCATATGCAGACAGCACTTTCGATGTCGCCTGCAGCCTTGAGGTCGTTGAGCATCTCGAAGATCAGTTTCTCTTTACGCGCGAGCTGCTACGCATCCTCAAGCCGGGTGGTACCGCGATAATCAGTACTCCAAACGTCCTCAACATCAACTCACGGCTCCGCACGTTGCATTCCGGATTTGCAGTGTTGTTCGATCCCCTGTCACTGTCGAGCAAGGATCCGGTGCATACATCCGGACACATCAACCCCGTCTCGTACTACTACCTGGCGTACATGCTTGCGCGCGCCGGGTTCGACAAGGTGTCGGTCGAATACGACCGCCTCAAGAGCTCGGCCCGAGGCGGCCTGACTCTTGCCGGGCCGTTTGTAGCAATCGGCAATGCGCTTTTTCGCAGGCGCTTCCGACAACGGAGCCCGGTCGTGGAAGCAGAGAACAAAGCCATTCTCGATTCGATGAACAGTTACAAGATGCTTTGCGCACGGAGCGTGATTGCAATCGCGCGAAAAGCCTCTATACCCGCTTGATATTACATGAGCCAAGTGCAGATTCGCACCGCGACCGCGGCTGACATTCCAACGATTCTCGACCTCATCCGCGAACTCGCGGAGTTTGAGCGTGATCCCGATTCCGCAATGGCGACCCCCGACCTGATGTACGACGCGCTGTTCGGTCCCAAGGCAGTCGCGCATGCAATTATGGCGGAGAAGGACGGAGACGCTGCGGGGTTCGCACTATACTTCTTCAATTTTTCGACATGGACCGGCCGCCGCGGACTGTATCTCGAAGATTTTTACGTGCGGCCTGCTGCGCGCGGATTAGGTGTGGGGAGAGCGTTGTTCGCGCGACTCGCCGCAATCGCGCGCGAGTGCGGTTGTGGTCGGATGGATTTATCAGTGCTCAAATGGAACGAGAACGCAATCAGGTTCTATGAGCGCGAGGGTGGCGTGTCACTTGATGACTGGGTGCAGTATCGCTTCGGAACGGACACCATCGCCCGGATTGCGTCCAGTGCCGATGGCCTAAACCGTGGGAGCGCTTCGTGACGCATTCACAATCCGAAACCGACACCGGAACTGGCGCGACCACGGGCACCTCTGGTCGCGCGCTGGAGTTTTCTCTCTCCGATAGTACCGCTCGTGTAACGCTCAAGGGCCCCGGCAAGGGTAACGCCCTCGGACCTGATTTCTGGAGCGAAGCACCCGCACTGTTTGAAGCAATCGATTCGAATCCTGAGATTCGTGCCGTAGTGTTAACCGGTTCAGGTGAGAATTTCACCTACGGGCTTGATCTCATCTCCATGGCGGGCGAGCTGAGCTACGCTCTGGCTGCGCCCGCAATGGCCGCCGAACGAACGCGCTTTCTCGATCGGCTCACCGCGATGCAACGCGCCATCATCTCGATCACGTCGTGCAGAAAACCCATCGTCGCCAGCATCTCCGGATGGTGCGTCGGTGCGGGAATCGACATCATCTGCGCCGCTGACGTGCGCGTGTGTTCCACCGACGCGATGTTTTCAGCGCGAGCTGTGAAGATCGGAATTGTTGAGGACATGGGAAGTCTTCAACGACTGCCCGCAATCATCGGCGAAGGCGCTGCGCGCGAGATCTGCCTTACGGGTGAGGACTTCGACGCGTCGAGAGCTCTGGCACTCGGACTGGTCAGTCACGTTGAGGATTCGCCAGAATCAGCTTTTGCGCGTGCGGATGTGATCGCGCGACGCATCGCTGCGAATCCGCCGCTCACCGTGCAGGGGGTAAAGCGTGTGATGAATGAACGCGCGCACGTCGGGCTCCGTGAGGGCTTGCATTATAGCGCGCTCTGGAACGCCGCATTCATGCAGTCGCACGACTTTGCAGAAGCAATGAGGGCCTTTACTGAAAAACGCGAACCCAGGTTCGAAGGACGCTAGAGTGACGACTTTCATTCCGGGAATGCTCGAAGGAAAAACCGCGCTGGTCACGGGCGGCGGATCGGGCATCAACCAACGCATCGCAGAACGACTCGCTCAGCAGGGCGCGAGCGTCGCACTGGTCGGCCGTACCCAGTCCAAGCTCGATGCAGTCGCCAATGGAATCATTAGCGCTGGTGGCAAGTCCGCTGGTTTCGCTGCTGACGTCCGTGATTACGATGCACTCGCGCGCTCCGTAGCTGCAACGCGCGAGCAGTTTGGCCCCATAGACATCGTTGTCTGCGGCGCTGCGGGGAATTTTCCTGCCTTTGCGAGTATGATGTCGGCAAACGCGTTCAAATCGGTAATCGACATCGATCTCCTCGGCACATTCAACACTTGCCGAGCAGCGTACGAGCACATGAACAAGTCTGGCGGCTCCATCGTGAACATATCGGCGCCGCAAGCGGTGCAGGCAATGGTGATGCAGTCTCACGTTTGTGCTGCCAAGGCGGGCGTGGATATGCTCACGCGAACGCTCGCGTTGGAATGGGGGCCGGTGGGAATCCGCGTGAACGGCGTGATACCAGGCCCGGTCGCGGACACCGAAGGAATGGATCGGCTTGCACCGGCGGGCCCGATCCGCGACGCTCTGGCCAACCGGATGCCATTACGGAGGGTCGCAACCAAGGACGACATCGCCGACATGGTGCTGTTCCTGTGCAGCGACGCGGCGAAGTACGTGACGGGTGCAATCATCCCCTGTGACGGCGGAATGACCACGGCCGGCATGACAATCCAGACGCCCCCACCACCAGCCAGGCCTTCCTGACGATCGGCTCCTGACGATCGGCTCCTGACGATCGGCTCCTGGCTCAAGAGCCGCGGCGGCCGCCATCGCGGCACCAGACTTGAATGGTGAGATTGTACTCCAACCCATTCCAGATGCCAGAACAATCAGAATTCGACGACTCGATCCGCCGCGAGGAGCGTGCGTCGCTCCATTCCGAACTGCTCGCGCGGCTCGAGCAGAAAGGCGTCCGGCTTGACGCTAAAGGCTCCGACGCCGAGGTCGCGGACCTTCTGTCGGCAATCGACAACTTCGATGGCGCAGTCGAACTGAGCGGCGGCGACACGATGGTCGATTCGCCCGATTCTTCGGAACCCGAGCGCCCTGAGTGGGTGCTGCCGCATCCTCGCGACGACGAGTCGGTCGCGTCATACACAATGCGAGTGAATTCAGCCGCCGAGCGCCTGAAAGCGTCAGCCGGTCACTGAGACGACGTTGATGGCGATGCACGATACCTGAAGGGACCGAGATCGTCGTTGCGATCCCGGTCCCTTCAGGTACGGTCAGCCCATTACCGAGTTTGGCTGTTTTCGTTTGCGCAAATAGTCAATCGAGAAAATACCTGGTCCGGTCGCGGCCAAATACAGGAAGACGAAGCACAATATCACCGGCAGCTCGCCATGATTCATGATTGGCCAGAAGCTGCGTGGCGAATGCATCAAAAAATATACGACCGCCATCTCGCCAGCGAGGATGAACGCGACGCCGCGCGTGAACAGGCCAAAAATGATGAGCAGTCCACCGAAAAATTCCAGCGGCCCTGCAATTCCGCTCAACGTCAGGCCCATGCGCGCTGCATGTCCGGCGCCATCAACACCGCCGAGTAGGCCGAACAGTTTCTGAGATCCGTGCTGGCAGATGACTGCGCCCGCGAAGATCCTGAGAAGTACGTGAGCCCATTGCGTGGAAGCTGCTTGTTTTGCTTGCATCGTCATGTAGTACTTGGGAGGAATAGGCTGACCGAGAGGTGGCCTGTTAGCGGTTGCTACCCCAGCTGTTGTTGGTCCGATCCAGATCCTGGAATCGGTTGGCCGGGAAGATGATTGTCATCACTGTAATCCACGAATGCGCGAGCTCTTGCCCGATGTTCAGGCGAAGCTGCTCCACCGCTGTTGCGTTCACAATTTCGGTCAAACCGCCGACCTTTCTTGCAAGCGAGTGTCGGCGCGCAACTACTACAATCCCAGGTACGCCCGCACTCTCGGCTCGATCTTGTCTGGCGACCAGAAGGGCGCCCATACGAGGTTGATCTGTACGTCCTCGACTCCGGGGATCTTCCGCAACTCTCGGTCGGCGTCGCCCATTATTTCCGGGCCGGATGGGCATCCGGGTGACGTGAGCGTCATGTCCACGGACACGACAGCTCCATCAACGCGAACTCCGTAAACGAGCCCGAGGTCCATAATGTTGAGTTGGAGATCGGGGTCCTTCACTCGGCGAAGACCTAGTCTGACTTGATCTGTGCTGACGGCCGCGGCAGTCGGCGGAGCGCCGGGAGCGGTGCCGGCTTCGCCGACGGGAATACCGGTCGGACTACTTTTTGTGTTTGGCGGCTGGCTTGACGACGTGCTTGACGACGTGCTTGACGACGTGCTTGACGACGTGCGTTGTTGCTGGCTTTGCTGCTCGCTTGGACTTGCTGGCGGCTGCGTGCTTTGACTTGACGCTGGATTTTGATTTTGCGGCGCTGTGTTTGGACTTCGCAGCTCGTGTTGATCTGGCGCTTGTTCCATGTCTTGAAGATAACGACTTCGCGTGGCGCGCCCTTCCGCCGCGCTTGCTTCGGACGCGCTCGTGCCAACCGACTTCCCGATCGGCGCGGAACGACGCGGGCATCACGAGAACGCCGGACGCCATGTCGGTCACGGAGAGTGAAGCAGCGTCACTCAAATCAGATCGCACGTCCGCTATCACGCGCACCGGATGTGGCGACTTCGAGTCGAAGACGCGGTTGGTGAGCAGAATTACGAACATGTGTCGGTCAGGATCGATCCAGATCGACGTACCCGTAAATCCGGTGTGTCCGAACGAATGTTCGGAAAGGTAATCCCCAGATCCGAATGAGCCTGTTGGAGTGTCCCAGCCGAGTGCACGATGGCCGGCGGCGCGCGTGGTGAACAGCTGAACCGTGGAGTCGGCAAGGACCCGGACGCCGTTGTACACGCCACCGTTGAGCATCATCTGTGCGAAAACGGACAGATCTGCGGCGGTGGAGAACAGCCCAGCGTGGCCTGCGACCCCGCCCAAGGCGTAGGCATTCTCATCGTTGACCTGGCCACGTTTCGCACGGCCCGTGGCCGAGCTTCCAGTGGGTGCGATCCGTGAGTCGAGCGAATCCGCGGGGTGGAAGCCCGTGTCGTACATGCCGAGCGGGTGGAAAACGTAATCGGCCAGGAACTCGTCGAGCGGTTGGGCCGAGACGCGCGCCACGACCATGGCGAGCACGTCGGCGCCGAGATCAGAGTACTCGTACTGCTGGCCAGGACGGGCTATGAGTGGAGTCGCGAGGACAAGCTTCCGCGCTTCTTCCGGGTCTTTGGTGAGCCGGTAGATATCGCGTCCCGCGGGTAGGCCGGATCTGTGGGTCAGCAACTGCCTGATTGTCACCAGATTCTTTTCCCCGCCGGTGAACTCCGGCAGGTAGCGTGAGACGGGCGCGTCGAGATTGATCCTGCCCTGGTCGAACAGCACCATGATCGCAGTCGTGGTACCGACGACCTTGGTTAGTGACGCAAGGTCATATATGGTAGATGTGGGGCTGACGTTCGCGCTCGATTTATCCCATGCGACGTGACCGAAGCCCTGCTGGAGGACCGCTTTTCCATTCCGGCCAACGATGACTGCTGCGCCCGGAAAGCCCCCTGCGGCGATGCCCCGTTCGACGACTCGGTTGATGGCGTCGAGTCGTTCAGCGGACATTCCGACCGAGGCGGGTGTAGCAACAGGCAGTCCTGTGCTAAGATTCGCGTCAAGACCGGCTGTGGTCGGGACGGTGGGAGATGGGGCGAATGCTCCGGAGGTCCCGGCGAAAGCGAAAATAAGAGCAGTCAGCATCACACAACCTGCGAACTAGAGGACCAGCAACTGGGAAACAAACGACTGGAAACCCAATTTGCCATATTTGCCGAATCCGGCAACCCTTGAGTTTCGACATGAGTCCAATAAAAGAACATACGGGATGACAACGTCCCAGCTGATAGTACAGCGGGCTGTGGAGGGCGATGAACGTGCGCTCCGACAGCTCTGGATGGAGAACGCCCCGCATATCGATGCCGTAGTGCTGCGTCTCTGTGGCGACCGTGATCTGGCCGCCGACATTGCGCAGGAAGTATGGATTCAGATTTTTCGGGCACTTCCAGGTTACCGTGGTGAGTCACAATTCGGAACATGGGCACACAGGATAGCAGTCAATCGTACACTCAATGCGTTGCGCAAGGTCCGGCGAATCGCAAAGGTGGAAATAGATGTTGAAGATGACACAGCGGCCGCACCGGACAATCCGGAAACAGACACCGAACGAGGGTTTGTGGCTGACTCGATAGATCAGGCGGTGAAGCGACTGTCACCCGGGGCGCGTACGGTATTTCTCCTGCACGACGTGGAAGGCTACACGCACGAGGAGATTGCCACGGAACTTGGCATCACCGCCGGGGGTTCGAAGTCGCAGTTATTCAAGGCACGCGCGAAGCTACGCCGGTTGCTCGCGCATCTTGCTGATGGTTTCTCTCCTGGCGTTGGGCAGGCGAATGGCACTTCCATCTAAGGAACTTTCGGACCGCGCGCTCGACGCGCTGATAACTCGGGAGAAGACGCGGATAGTTGCGCCGCTCACCGAGTGGTACAGCCTGTCCAAGTCGCTCAAGCAGGAGGGCCTGGTCCGCGATCCAGCCGGAACGCGGCCCCTGCCGGAGTCCGCGTACGTTGCTGAAACACGTCCTCGCGGCAATGGCTGGATGAAAACCACGGGACGGTGGACGATGCGCCTGGCGGCAAGTGTCGCGCTCGTCGGCGCGGGAGTCGTGGCAGGGCGGGGAATGACTTTTGGCAATGCTATCATCGACCAGATTCACATGGCGATGGCAGACAGCAGCAGCAATAATGTCTCCGTCCGGCCTGGCCAGGATGCTTTCTCAAGCTCCGCGGCGGCACGCAAAACTCTGCTGCGTGCGGAAACGGACTATCAGCGTGCAGCTGCGTTTCTCGCAGCGAGCGACTCGAGTCCGCGCACACTGGGCGAGCCATCGATTTACCAGAGCCGGCTTGCTGGTATCGACGAAATGACAGCGGCGTCACTCAATGCGATCAAGGACGCGCCGCGTGATCCGCTGCTCAATCAGTATTTCCTTTCCGCCGCCGCGGCTCGAGAGGCCACTCTGCAGCAACTCGGTCACTCTCTACCGGTCGGTGCGACCATGGAGAGCTTCTAAAT
>JBDTAB010000053.1:0-14091 GCA_039924865.1 Gemmatimonadaceae bacterium
ATGCAACCCTCGTGACGATGGATGAACTCGATAGGGTCTTCAACCGTGATGATGTGTCCGCGACGTTCCCGGTTGATGCGATCGATCATCGCGGCCAGGGTAGTCGACTTGCCCGAACCCGTTGGGCCGGTCACCAGTACCAATCCACGAGGGCGCTCGGCCATCTTCGCAACCGCAGCCGGAAGTTTGAGATCGTCGAAGCTCTTTACGGTGAACGGGATCTGACGAAAGACGATTGATACTGAACCGCGCTGCTTGAAGACGTTTCCGCGAAAGCGCGCGAGACTCGCCAGTCCGAACGAGAAGTCGAGCTCGTCTTCGATCTCGAAGCGCTTCTTTTGCTGATCGGTAAGAACGGAATACGCGAGTTGCAGCGTTTCCTTGGGCGTCAACGCGAGCGGATAGTACGAGTCGGTAATGTCGCCGTTGATACGAAGCTTTGGCCGCGTATTGCATACCACGTGGAGATCGGATGCGCCGCGCTCGATCATCTCCTCCAGCAGGGCGCGCAGGCTGAGTTCAGGCGCCCGTGTAGCGACGCCATGCGGCGCACCGGTTGCAACAGTAGTCTGGGCAACTGGCCGTGCAGCTGGAATCGCTCCGAGCTGGACGGGCGCGGCGGACGGTGGCGGCGCCATGGTTGGAGTTGCTGATGCCGCCAAGTGTGGCGATCGGGCCGGTGCGGTCATGGGCTTTGCGTTAGAGTACACGGCTCAGAGAGCCGGTGGTGGACGTGTTGTATGACTGTGGGATTGAGCCGGCGGTCACGCTGTTGTCTCGCGGATCACCTGTTCAAGTGTCGTGATTCCCTTCAGGACCTTGAGCCATCCATCCATGCGGAGGGTCAACATGCCCTCCCTTATGGCGCACTCGCGGATGTCGCTCACGTCGCCGTTCTTCATAATGATCTTGCGAAGGTCGGGGGTCACGAACATGACTTCGTAGAGACCCTGTCGGCCCTTGAGGCCCGTTCCAGCGCAGGTCTCGCAACCCTTCCCCTTGAAGAACGGCAGTTCACCGATTGTCGTATCGAGCGACAGTCCGTTCAAGTGAGGCGCCGCTTCCGGCGTGGCGCGGGAACGCGCGTCGCTGAGGGAATCTTCGGTGACGCGCAGTTCCCGAAGCGTGGTCGAAGCCTTGACCTTTGCGCCCGTCAACTCCAGATCGTCGGGAACGTATCGCGTGATGCAGTTCGAGCAGATCCGCCGAACGAGCCGTTGTGCAAGAATGAGATTGAGCGCGCTGGCCACGTTGAATGATTCGAGGCCCATGTCCAGCAAGCGCGTTACCGTTTCGGGCGCCGAGTTGGTGTGGAGCGTGCTCATGACCAAGTGGCCCGTGAGCGCGGCCTTGATGGCTATGCTTCCGGTTTCGAGATCTCGAACCTCACCAACCATGATGATATTCGGATCCTGGCGCAGGAATGCCTTTAACGCCGCGGCGAAACTCATTCCAATCTCGGTGCGCACCTGGACCTGGTTGATTCCGTAGAGGTTGTACTCGACGGGATCTTCTGCGGTCATGATGTTCACATCGATCGTGTTGACCTTGGAGAGTGCTGAATACAGCGTGGTCGTTTTTCCCGAGCCCGTTGGACCGGTGACCAGCACCATCCCGTACGGATTCGATACCGCCTCCATCAGCTCGCGCTCGGCGCGTGGCTCGATGCCGAATGTCTCGAGGTCTAGCGTGAGGTTGCCCTTGTCGAGAATACGCAGCACGACCTTTTCGCCGAACAGGGTTGGTAGAGTCGAAACGCGGAAGTCGATGACCTTGCGCCCGATCTTGAGCTTGATGCGGCCGTCCTGCGGTACACGGCGCTCGGCGATGTTGAGACCGGCCATGATCTTGAAGCGCGAGATGAGTGCAGCGCGCATCTTGAACGGCGGCTTCATTACCTCGCGAAGGACACCGTCGACGCGATAGCGGACACGGAGTTCCTTCTCAAAACACTCGAAGTGCACATCGGATGCTCCCTTGTGGAGCGCATCCGTGAGGATTGCATTGATCAGCTTGACGACGGGAGCTTCGTTGACGGCGACAGTGAGCGCCGCCGCAGTCATCTCCTCCTGCTCTTCCTCCACCATCTCGACGTCTTCATCGGCCCCGAAGTCGATGTCGTCGAGCAGGTTGTCCATTCCCGGATCCGTAGTAGCGCCGTCGGGATATACCCGCTCTATCATGGTGCGGAGCGTGTACTCGCCCGCAATGACCGGGTAGATGTCCGAGCGCGTGCGGAACTTGAGATCGTCGATGACGCGAATGTTCGTTGGATCGGCCATTGCGACGTACAGCACTCGGCCTTCGCGCTTTAGCGGAAGTACCAGATGATTGACCGCAATCTCAGCAGGAATCAAGCGAACGAGCGCGGGGTCGATGTCGGACTTGGTCAGATCCACCGCGGGGATCTTGTATTGCCGGGCGAGCAAGCGCGTAAGCGTGAGCTCATCGACTATCCCGAGTTTGACGAGAATGTAGCCGAGCCGTCCACCGTTCGCGCGCTGCTCCTGCAGCGCCTGCGCCAGCTGCTCGCGGCCAATGAGACCCTCGGAGACGAGCAGTTCGCCGATGCGTTCCGGGCTCTGACTTACTGGTGCGACAGTGGCGGTCATCGGCGCTGCTCCAGCGGAAGATTGCGCGGGTCGATAACGGCGTTCCGTGGTCGCGGAACGCGGGAAAAAGTCACTCTGGGCGCCAGTTTTCTCAAGGTGCTTACGGTAAGAAATGGAACGCGTCGCAACTCATCCAGTGAGCCGAACGGGCCAAACGAATCTCTATCTGCAACTATCAGCCGGGCCATACCTTTTGGTAGCACGCCGAGTGCGTCTATCTCGGCCACCGAGGCACGGTCCAGATCCACCACAGAATTCGAGTCTCGGTTGATGAGACTCCTAGTTGAAGTGCCGGGAGTCTTTCGTACAATTGTTCGATGGCCGGAGGTCGGCCTTTTGGGAGCGGCGAGCGGCTCGTCGTATGATGTGGGGTGGGAGTTCGGGCTATCGTGATTTGTCCCTCGCCACACCCGGACTCCGGCGCCGAGGACTGCAACGAATCCAAAGAAGAGCAATGCCTTTCGTTCCCCGGGAGTAGCCATGCTGGCAACTTCTGAAAAAAAGATGTGGTGCGAGAGGCCGGACCTCATCGCACCACATCCATTTCACGCTCAGCCCGGATTAAAGGGGGCATCCAGCATCATTGACGATGCTGGGGCAACGCCTGCCCGCAGTCTAGTTCTGATTCGTTACGAGCGCCGCTGCCACGTCTCCAACGATGCCGAGTGACTTGGCGGAGATCTTGTCCATGGTGTCGGCCAGGGTGTGGTGGTAGTTCTCCGACGGCGAGACGTAGTCGATGTCGATGACGTCGATGACTCTCAAACCCGCCTGAAGGAGAGGGATGTGATCGTCGGTGACCGCATACTTCGGTTCGGCGATGAAGTATTTGGAGTAGCCGAGGTTGGCGGCCATGTTCCAGACTCGTGTCACGACCTCCGGTGCGCGGGCCAGAGAATTCTGCTCCTCGTAGATGTCGAGCTGCTTGTCGCCAATCATGTCGAAGAGAACGCCGAAGATGGGGCGGTAATCCGGAGACGGGAGATGCGACGCGAAGTAAGTGGATCCAATGAGG
Organism: Gemmatimonadaceae bacterium; assembly: GCA_039924865.1. Taxonomy (GTDB): domain Bacteria; phylum Gemmatimonadota; class Gemmatimonadetes; order Gemmatimonadales; family Gemmatimonadaceae; genus Fen-1247. The sequence goes on from JBDTAB010000053.1 coordinate 3,628, forward strand.
ACGTCGACGTCTGGCGGTCCAAACGTCCCATAGTCTTCGCCATCCACGAACAGCAAGTCGACACCGACATTCGGGGGCGTTTTCTTGAGAAGGTCTCCGAGCGCTACGAACAGGCCGACACCAGAAGCGCCGTCGTTGGCGCCGAGTATGGGCTTGGTCCGATTGGCCGGATTGGGATCGTTATCCGCGACCGGGCGCGTGTCCCAGTGCGTGAGATAGAGGACACGGTCGGTTGCCGCCGGGCGGAACCGAGCGAGGATGTTGCGCATCGGAAGGCTGTCGCCATTGGCGAGTTTGTGCATCCATCGCTGCTCGATGACCGTATCGGCTCGTGTCCGCATTTGCGCGACTATCCAATCGCCGGCCTTCTGCGATCCCGACGATCCAGGGATTCTCGGTCCGAATGACACCTGCGTGGCAGCGTAATTGTACGCCGCCTGTCCGTCGAATCCCGTCTTGGTCTTGTGGCTGCATGCAGCGATCGGAAGAATCGCGACGAGGGCAAGGAATTGCTTCATGTGTGGCTGATTGTTGGCAGGGAAAAAAGATATCTCAGTGACGTTGGTCGTGCGCAGCCGGGCCGCGCCGTTGGATCATGATTGGTGGTCAGTGCATCTCGCCCGAGTAGAACTGGAGGCGCAGGATGGCACTGAGGACTGTCTGAGTAAACTCTCGGCTCAGGTTCGCGTCAAAGCTCTTCACGCGCGAAATGACGAAGCCCGATGTCATGGTATCCGACACGTCGGTATCAGCGGTAAAGGACGCCGAGCGACGTCCGTTGTCGCTAAGGCGGCTTCGGCCGAGGAAGGCGAGCGGATTGATGACGTAGCTGACGCCGTGGCTCTGCTGGAATGAGAGGCGTGTCCGGAGATCGCCATGGGGGTGCCATTCAGGCGGGAGCGAGAACGCTCGACTGATATCCGCGTTCACGTCGAGCGATTTGCCGTTCCCGCTGACACCGGGCCTGTTGTCGAGCCGTTGCACGACGTTGGCGCCGAATGATGTAGTGAGAGGGTGTGAGCCAGCCCAAACAGCGCTCACGGAAAGCGGATAGCTGCGAATGCGAGTCTCGCCATTCTGACCGCCGTCAACGTCGAGTTCGCCGGGGCTCGCGAGCAGCTGGCGTGTTCCCGCGACGCGTGCACTCGCACTGAAGTTACTGATTATCGAGGTGGAGTCGGACGAACGAAAGACCCAGCGGAGTGCCACATCCGGGAAGACCAGCTGCGTAGCGGTGCCGACGTCTTCGGTGTTATCGGAGCCGAGCGACCAGTTGCGCATGCTGATCCGCTGGAGATGATTCGTGAGTGTCGCACCAAACGGCAGATCGATAGTCTGCGATATCGAGATCTGATTGTTCAGGCCGGCGGTAGTAGCCTGCTCGTCGCCGATGTGTCGAAACTGCGCGATGTCGCCGAAGCCGAGCTGATACAGTAGTGGGGCCGCCTCCGCCGCGCCATCATAGGCAGTCAGCACGTCGCGATCGAGAGAGACGTCCAGCGGCTGGAATGCAGCAAGCACGGACTTCAGGCCCGAAGTGAGCGGGCTCACTCTCGCGAGGGCACGGAAATCGATTGTGAGGCCAAAGTTTGTGTTCTGTGTATTGCCAATTCGGCGTGGGATGCGCATTGCACCGAGCGAATCGGGTGCGCGGATGAACTCGAGGGTATTCGGATCGCGAAGCATGCTGTAATTCGAACTGGTATTGAAACGTGCCTTGAGCCACGAGATGGGTGTCACGCTGTAGCTCAACTGTGTGCCGACAGCACGCTCGCGTTCGAGGCCCGTATCGAATCCAGCGAGACGATCTCTCTCGCTGGCATCGACCAGGCCGAGAGTCGGGTAATTCGCGTATGAGCGGAGATCGCGTAGCGACGACAGATTGAATCTTATGGATGCGTTCCTAAGCGGGTGGAACGCGATCGCGCCTCCGTTACGGATCGTGTTGGTTAGACCGCGAACGAGTCGCCCCGAGTCATCCGCTGCAGCTGCTGGTTTGAGGTAAGCGAGACGTCTGTCGTTTGCATCCTGGTACGTTGAGGTCAGGTACAGCTCGGTTGGGAGCAACGTCGCGACCGAGGGAGCAACAGCGCGAAGCAGGTTGTACTCGAGCCCGACACGAAGGTCGTGCGCATGGCCGTCTTCATATTCACTTCGTGACGCGGCCGACGTGAAAGTACCCTGCAGGCTGAGATTATTGAGTAGTGGTGCGAGAGTGCCGCCTTTTACAGGAGTCGCGCGCTTGACGCCGAAGGTAACCGACGCGGCCGCGCTTCGCGGAGTGCGTAGGCCGGTCACAGCACTCGCGTCAATATCGGACTGCGTGAGGAATGTCGGATCACTGGATGCGCCAGTGTAGTTGAAGGTCACGGGGATGGCGTATCCCAGGGAACGCGGAAGGAGTTTCTCGAGTCTGAACGCTGCGCTTACATCCAGTGTGTTATCCGTGAGATACGTCGGCTGATCGCCGAGCTGCCGGAAATTCGGATCGCGCCGCGTGGCGTTGAGGCGAATATCCGCGAAGTCACTGGCGGTGATGCCGAGAGCCACCTGCCCGGCAAACCCAGCTGCACTGACCACTCCTCCGAGCCGGATATCATCGACCCACAACTCAAGCGTGTCGGTCGGACTGATAGGCTGCGCTACGGACGTACCCGGGACACGTATCATTCCAACTGCGAGCTCCTGGGTCGCCGCGAGATTGGGAGGATTGACGCCTGGATCCGTAGTGTAGACCATGTATCCGTCGGCGCATGCCGCGTAAAGGCTGCTGGTCGCAGTAGTGGCCTGGAACGGCGTATTGGCGATTAAAACCGAGTCTTCACCGGTACATGTATTTCGCCGCAGGCCGCGGAGATATGCGTTCTGGATCTGCGCTCGAAGCGCGATCAGTTTACTGAAGTCGACGCGGATTTCAGGAAGCCACGCCGATGGTCCAGCGCCGGTGCCTGGGAGTCGAGTGCGGTACATGTAGAAGTTTGTGGCGTCGTGTCCCAGCTTGACGTAGAACTCGAGATCGCCGTTGGAGCCCCACCCGGTGCTCACTCCGCGCGCCCAGAGGCGAAGCTCCTTGTATCCCATGAAGTTCTTTTGGCCCTCGGGGAACCGGTAATACGCCTCGGCGCGGTCGAAGGTGTTGAGTCCTCCAGCGACTATGCGGAGCGAGTGTTCGTTGATGAGCACACGTGACGACGTGATCGGGGTCGCCTTGAGGTCGGGAAGATTACCGACGCCTGGTGGCGAGTCATAGTTGATGCCCGTGGATACGCCACGGTCCTCGGTGCCAACAGTTCCTACCGTAACAAAACCGAACGCAGGCTGGTCTCCGGCGATGCCACGAATGGGCGCATCGTCTCGCTTCAGCCAGGGTGCACCGCTAAGCCTAAGCCGGTCGAGTGCAACCAAACTAAAAGCAGTGTCGGGAAGAGCCGCGCCGGATATCATCGTGATCCGAAGCGCACGTGCACGTCGCAGCAGCGGTGCGTTCAACGTGTCATCGGGCGACCGAAACGGGACGCGTACGAAAACCCAGCACACCGGTGGCCCAGGCACTTCACCGGCACGTACGGGCCGCGCGATGCACTTGCCGACGCGATTGTACTTGCGTTGATCCGACAGATCGACAACAAAGCGCCGGATCTCCTCCTGCTCGCGCTGAGCGCTGGTGAGGTTGAGTACGTTATCGCCGTCGAGATCTTCTTCATCCAGGCGACCGTTCCCAACAGTGCAATTCGCCCTGGTATCACCAAGCTGATAGAGGGCCGCGTAACGATTGCGGCAGATCGCAAAATGAGGCATCAGTCGAGCGACGGGAAGTTGTCCGGGAATGGTGTCCGCTATTACCACGACGCTATCGCGGTCACCGGGCAGACCGACGTCGTTGACGTTCGCGTTGAACGTCCGCGAGAATGGATCCCGTTCACTGTCGAGGCGATCGAAACCGGAGAGGGCACGTCCAGTCATGACAGTGTCACGTAGCATGGCGTTGATCGCGTGGATGCGCACAGTATCAGGCTGCAGCGCCACTGAATTTTCCGAAATCTCTCCGATATCGAACACGAGCGTTGGATTGCGCGCGCGTCCGACAGCTGACGTATCGACAAGGGCCCAGAATTCAATGTTCTCGGTGCGTGACACGTCGGCACCCGAAGGACTCAGAGATGTCCGGATCGAACGCCATCTGCGACCGCTTCTGGTGACGCCGGTTGTCCACTGCGCATTGCTGTTCGGATCGTTCCGAAGCCCACGGGCAAGTGGAAAGAGCGTGAGCCACAGGATCTGCTCCGGCGCGGCGGCTCCGACGCCTGCGAATTCCACTTGCGGATCAATCTTGTCAATTGTGAATTGAAGCTGGCGGCCAGCCGAGTCACGTACGTTTGTCTGGTAAGCGAGTTGGGTTGCGTTATCGAGATCGAGCAGATTGGCACCGAACCTCGCAAGCACGCCGTGTGCGACGGCGGGCTGGCTGCTGTAGTACCAGTATTGATCGCCAAGGAGCACGTTCAGGCCGCCCGCCTGTTCGAACGACTCCAGGTATGCCTGCTGACGGGGGTTCGGCTGCGGCTTGCTGGCGGCGAATTCGGCAGCCAGCGAGACATGCGACGGAACGTCGGTATGTCCGTAAGGCAGTCTCGAAACGAGTCGCGTGAGCGGAGATGCGTCAAAGTTCATCGTCGCGTTGATTCCGCCGATCAGCGTCGATTGCGGCTCGAGCCCAAGAAGCGGGCGGGTGTACGTGCTTTTCTGCGACTGGGAAAGCGCGAGAATGTCGATCTGACCATTCGTAAGAGGGATTTCCAACGACGATCCCAGGATCGATGTCGGTGTCTCAACGAAAAGCGGATTCTCCTCGAACTGGACAGTCACCTGTCGAGGTCGTTGAAAGAGTGTATCGGGGCGCGCGAAATTGACTCGGCCCAGATCATAATCAACGGAGTAGTCGCTGCCGCGTGCGAGCAGCACATTGTCAACGAGAATCCGCTCCGAATTGGGTCGCACCTGAACTGCGCCGAGTGAGAGTGTTCCGTTGGTACCGTTGGCTTCCGCCTGATAGCGGAGGCGGATGTGGTAGACTGCACCCGGCCGTTGTGATGAAATGAGATAGTCTGCCGGCGTTGTATAGACGGTGTCGTTGTGCGGATTTCCGATGCCTGCCAGGCCATTGCTCGCGAAGGGGCGGACCGACGGGAAGACAAGGAATTGATCGCGAATAGTCGACGTTCCAAATGCGCCAACTCCGAGAGAGAAATTAGGATCTGTGGGGCGTGGCCACAGTCGGTTTTCGACATCGAAGCTCGAACTGCTGGTTGGTTGCGCCAGCCCGAACAGCTGCAGGTAGGTGGCAGCGGTTCCGGCGATCGGCTTCTCCTGATCGGTGGCATTCCCGGTGAGTACCTTGACTGACACGCTGTTACGAACGACGTCGCTACCACCCAGTCGGTATACCGAACGAATCTCTCGCCTGAATGCAGCGTCGGTCGACTGCACGTTGGGATCCCAGAGAAGGCCCGCATACTGATCATGCGATGATGAATATTTGAGGTCCGGCGTGCCGCCTGTTGTGACATACGTCGTCTCAATGCCATTGATCCGCACCTTGTACGCGACGACGAGTCGTTCGTTGCTTAACGACAACGGTCGGACGAGTGCAATCCAGAGGCGCGACGGATCGGCATAGTAGTCCACACCTTCGCGCAGATACTCGTATACCTGTCCCTTTTGCGACCGTGGATCGCCGATGATGCGAAACTGCGGACCATTGGGATTTGGCGGCTGGCCTCCGATCAGCAGACGATACACGTACAACTTTACCGGCCGCAGCGTGTCGGGGAGGCCTGCGGCAAGCCGACTCATCTGCTGCCGATTGAGAATATCGATATTGGGGTATCCTGCAAACAGTTTCGGATCCACCGTGAAGAAGAATCTGCGCGGCTCGAACTGGTAATCGTCCACCGTACGATCGACTGCCTGAAGAACACGATCGCCGACAGTGAACACGCGGTCGCGGACCACGTTGCCTTTCTGTTGTGCGATGATGCTGCGGAGTTTTATCCCCTCGCCAAGATTCGCCACAGCCTGCACGCCGTAGTTGCCGCTCGGAATTGCAGCGGTAATGAAACGCGAGGGTGGCGGCTGGAAGGTGACGTTTCCGACTTCCAGCTTCTGCAGGAACTCGTTGGGCTTTCCCTCGAAGGCAATGGAGATCGTGTTGGACGCGTCGAACTCCCGTTGCGAGTCGTAATCAACGTTGACGTGGACTCGACCAGCGACGACACCGGCGGATCTCAGGGCGTACTGAAAGTCGAGAGTCGGCTCGAAGGCTGATCGGCACGTGTTCGCGGCCAGGAAGTAGGTGGCGCCTCGACAGCGATTGGTGTCGTCCTTCTCATTCCGGAATTCGAAACGTGAGTCGACTTGGATGCCCAGGTCCGCGTAGTCTCCGAACAATCGTTCTTGCTTTGGCGGAGGGCGCTCTTTTCGCTGCTGAGCGTCTTCCGCCGAGAGCGGTTGTGGCTTGCTTGACGCAAAGCTTTCGGCCGCTACCTGACCCCAGACGGATTCCAGAATGGAACGACTGTTCAGCTGGAAGGCTGTGGCGCGGGCGGCCTGGATCTGAGCCTCGGCGGCGCGATAATGGGCGGCGTCGGCGCGTGTTTGGACGACCGGGAGCTGCAGCGGGAGGGTGTCCTTCCCGATTCGCACTCTAAGGCGCGAAGGAGGACGAGAGGTGGTGTCCTTTTGTGCGTGGAGGGGCTCCGCCATGATGATTGCGAGCAGGAACAGCAACATGGCAGCGCGCGCGAGGAACTTGGCTCGCGAGCGGACCGTGTAAGCACCCCATGAGCCAGGGGACGCGTGCTCTCGCCGGCGCGCCCAGCACGAGCGCCCGGTGGAGACCCACCCTGTAAATTTCACCCCGTGAAGATACTCTCCAGATACGTCCTCAAGGAGCACCTGGGGCCCCTCACATACGCGCTGACTGCGCTGACGGCACTGCTCCTGTTGCAATACATAGCAAAGCAGTTCGCGAGTCTGGTGGGAAAGGGAATTCCGTGGTCCGCCGTGGCGGAGTTCTTTCTTCTTTCGATACCATTCACGATAGCGCTGACGCTACCGATGGCGGTGCTGGTGGCTACGCTCCATGCGTTCAGTCGGCTGGCCGCTGAAAACGAGATAACGGCACTCAAGGCGAGCGGGGTAAGCCTGACGCGACTGATGACGCCAGTCCTGATCGCCGCGGCTGGTGTGACGCTTTTCATGGTGATCTTCAACGATCAGGTGCTGCCGAGGACGAACCATCAGCTGGCCGTACTGCAGTCTGACATCGCGCAAAAGAAGCCGACGTTCGCCCTTCGGGAGCAGGTGATCAACGAGGTGAGCCCGGGCAAGCTGTTCCTCCGAGCGAACAGGCTGGACGAGTCATCCAATCTCATGCGTGGCGTCACGATCTACGACATGAGCGATCCGACGCGGCGCAGGACGATTTACGCTGACAGCGGGAATATGGAGCTAGCGAGAAATCAGAGCGACCTGCTGCTCACGCTGTACGACGGCAACATGCAAGACATTCCGGTACAGAATCCGTTGCAGCTTCAGCGGCTGTACTTCCATACGGATCTGGTAACCGTGAAGGGGATTGCGAATCAGTTTGAGAAATCCGGTGAGGCGCAGAGCAAGGGAAATCGTGAGATGTCCGTGTGTGAAATGCAGCAGCAGGTGCGTCGTGGGCGCGCGGACTACATGGCGGCTCGAAAGGATTTCGTCGACGAGCTCAAGGCGGCACGAGCGAGCGGCGTAAAGTTGATGCCGAGCGTTTACGAGACCGATACCCGCGTGCCGTCCGCAATATCGTTGGGCAGCCTGTACTGTGGTCTGCTGAAGCGAATTGGTGTAAGCACACTGGGCGCGCAGACAGTCTCGCAAGGCGGGGCGAAAAAATTGCCCATTCCCGAAGCATCGCAGCGTCCGACGCAGCGAAAGCGAGAGGCAGTGCCGGACCGCGGAAGTGGTGCTCCGCCGATTGTCGACACTGCGGGCGCGCGGCCTGTACCCGTTCCCGCCGTGCAAAGTCCTGTTCCTGCTCGCATCACAGCGGTGCCAGACACACAAGACAACTCGCTGATCACGCCAAGTACGCTGGAAGTATCACGCATTCGGCTGCAAGAGGCGAAATCGTCGATCGACGGTTACGAGATCGAGATTCACAAGAAATTCGCGCTTGCAGTCGCGTGTTTTGTATTCGTCATGCTGGGTGCGCCGATTGCATTGCGTTTCCCGCGCGGCGGCGTTGGCCTCACCCTCGGCGTGAGTTCCTTTGTGTTCGCGCTGTACTATATCGGGCTGACCGCTGGCGCGGCGGCCGCCTCGGCTGGGCTGCTGCCGCCGTCAATTGCGATGTGGGCTGCCAATGTGATATTTGCGTCCGTCGCAGTACTGTTGCTATGGCGGATGGGCAATGAAGGCGGCTCAGCGCGCGGCGGTGACATGTCCGAGATGTGGAGCAACATGCGCGCGTGGATGGGACGCCGACTTCGCAGCGTTCACCTCATGCCCGAGAGGCGGAACGAAACGTGAGGCTCAAAAGCATCGTGAGACCGCTGGACAGGTATGTGTTCAGCGAATTCTGGAAAATTTTCATCACAACAGCGCTGGGTTTCCCACTGCTGCTGATAGTCATCGATGCAACCGACAATCTGAACACATACCTGCAGCGTGGACTGCCCAAGTCGCAGCTGGCGCTGAGCTACCTGTATTTTCTGCCAGAGTCGATGTTCATGATCCTCCCGGCGGCTGTGCTTTTTGCTACGGTTTTTTCCATCGGGTCGATGACGCAACATTCGGAAATTACCGCTGCGAAGGCCTCGGGGATTTCGTTCTATCGTTTCATCGCGCCGATCTTTGCTGGTGCGATATTCGCTGTTGTCCTTGGCCTCGTTCTTGGCGAAATCGCTCCGCACACCAACAAGCGACGACTCGAGTTGCTGGAGACTCAGCGATTTGCGAGCAATGCCGACCGTTTCAATTTTGCGTACGCCGGCGAGGGCGGTCGCGTGTACAAGATTGGCAGTTTGCACCTGGCGACCAAGAAGGCAGACGGAGTCGACATCGAACGCAAGGGGAGCGGCCCGGATTATCCGTCGTACGTTGTTACCGCCAACGCGGCTTCGTACACGCCGCGGGGGTGGATACTTGGGCGCGGCACCATGCACATCATCACGAGCAACACCGCGGACGTGACGTTCTCATTTGATTCACTTTACGACACGCAATTCACGGAGAAACCGGAGCAGTTGACCGCATCCGCGCGAGCGCCGCAGGAAATGGATTACGCCGAGCTTGGACGCTTCATACATGCGATGGAGCGGTCCGGGACGGACGTGAACAAGTGGCGGGTAGAGCGGATGCTGAAGATCGCGATCCCGGTCACGAGCCTGGTGATTTTGCTCTTTGGCGCGCCGCTGGCGACCAGCACACAGCGGGGCGGAACGGCCTATGGGGTAGGCATAAGCCTCGCGACGACTATAATCTTCCTCATGCTGATTCAACTGACAAAGGCAATTGGCGGCAAGGGGATCATAACACCCGAGGTCGCGGCGTGGCTTCCGAGCATCCTGTTCGGCGTAATTGGGGTGACCCTTTTCGCGCGCGTGCGGACCTGAGTGCGGCTGATCGATAAAGCCGGGGGCCCGTTCTCGCGAGTTGGCGAGCGGGGTTATTTCGCCGCTGACATAGTGCGCGCACTGCCGGACTGGCGGACGTACGGTGGCGAGACCATTCGGCAGATGCGAAATATTGGCGTGGATTCGCTGCCGCTGACGATAATAGTAGCGGCGTTCATTGGCGCCGTGACTGCGTTTCAGACGAGGTATCAGCTTTTTGGCGGCGTGCAGCTGTCGGTAGTGGGGCTGATCTCGCGACAGTCGATCATACTCGAGCTTGGTCCATTGCTTACAGCTCTGGTGCTGACGGGTCGGGTAGGCGCGCGAATCACGGCGGAGCTCGGCACCATGCGCGTTACAGAGCAGATTGACGCGCTTGAAACGCTGGCATACGATCCGATAGCATATCTAGTTGTACCGCGCGTTATCGCGGCGATCATCATGCTGCCGATCCTTACCGTGTTCGCGGACGCAGTCGGTGTCGGCATGGCATTTTTGACGTCGATTATCGCAACCGATATTCTGCCGTCGGACTTCATTGCCGGCCTGCAGCTGGCTTTTGCTCCATTCCAGATCGTTTATTCACTCATCAAGGCTACGTTGTTTGGTGCGGCGATCGCATTCTTCTGCTCGTACGAGGGATACAATGCGAGTGCTGGCGCCGAGGGTGTTGGTCGGAGTACCGCTACCGCGGTCGTTATTACCTCGGTGGCGATACTGGTCCTGGATGCTGTTACCGCGCTGCTTCTGGCGCCATACCTGCAAGCCTGAACTGAACTGAAATCATGAGAAAAACTCGCGACGA
>JBDTAB010000054.1:0-5491 GCA_039924865.1 Gemmatimonadaceae bacterium
TGAAGCTGTTCGAGGAGGGAATCGAGATACTCCGTCTCGCGTCCCGGGAACTGACGACGGCCGAGGGCCGAGTGCAATTGCTGATCGAGCAGTCCGATGGAGTCTTCGAAACACGCCCAATCGATGGCTGAGCAGGGTGAAATGACGCAGCCTAGTACGGACTTCGCCGTAGACATCGCCGCTGATCGCAGCGATATCGACGCGGCGATCAGTGCAATCTGTGATTCCTTACCTCCAATGCCGTCGGCGGTCGACGCCGCGATTCGTTACTCTCTGCGCAGTCCCGGCAAGCGGCTTCGCGGGATTCTAGTATGCGCCTCCTACCGGGCAGCTGGAGGAGGCGGAGACGTCTCAGGCCTCGCGGCCGCCGTGGAGATGCTGCACGCCTATTCCCTCGCACACGACGACCTCCCCTGCATGGATAATGACGACATGCGTCGGGGTCGCCCATCCACCCACAAGGTGTCGGGCGTAGCGCCCACAGTCATCGCGGGTGTCGGAATGATCGCACTCGCTGCGAGAGCCGCAGCGATGGCCGTCTCCGGAATGCATGGCGGTCGGAATCGCGCTGCGCCAATCGTTGCCGCGCTGATGCGTGCGGCTGGGGCAAGCGGGATGATCGGAGGCCAGCTTCAGGATCTCACCGCCGAAAACGTACCGGCTGATTCGCTAGAAAAACTTGAGCGCATCCATCGTGCGAAAACGGGCGCTCTCATTTCGGCATCTGCCGCTGTGGGAGCAATGGCTGCTGGTGCGCCGCAGACTTCTGTGGACGCGCTCGCAAGTTTTGGCGCGGATATTGGTCTTGCATTCCAAATTGTCGATGACGTGCTGGATGTAACATCCTCGTCGTCGGCGCTTGGCAAGACAGCGGGCCACGATGCGGAGCTCGGCAAGAGTACGTATCCCGCGCTGCTCGGCGTCGACGGCGCTATGCAGCGGGCGATGGATCTGGCAAAACACGGTTGCGGCACTCTGCACCAACACCACCTTCTCAGTCGGGAGCTGCGACATCTGGCTGACTTGGTGATCACTCGTACGCACTGATGGACACGATGGCGATACTCGAACGAATTACTTCCATGTCGGACCTCAAGCGACTATCTCACGACGAGCGCCTCGCACTCGCCGACGAGATGCGCGCGTTTCTCATCGACTCGTGCTCTCGAACGGGCGGGCACATCGGTGCCGGACTCGGAGTGGTTGAGCTCGCTATTGCATTGCATACCTCGTTCGATACCCCGGCTGACCAGATCCTCTGGGATGTTGGTCATCAGGGCTATCCGCACAAGCTTCTGACAGGGCGGGCAAGCAAGTTCAGCACGCTGCGCATCGAAGATGGGATATCCGGCTTTCTCAAGCGCGCGGAGAGCCCCTACGACGCATTCGGCGCCGGCCACGCGGCTACGGCGATCTCCGCGGGCTTCGGCATGGCCGTCGCGCGCGACATTAATCACGAATCCTTCAAGGTCGTTTCCGTCCTGGGTGACGGAGCGCTCACTTCGGGCCTCTCATACGAGGGACTGAACAACGCGGGCGCGTCAGGCCGTGATTTTGTCGTTGTCCTCAATGACAACGCCATGTCGATCGCGCCCAACGTCGGCGCGATGGCCAAGTACCTCAATTCCGTACAGCGCAATCCGATCTACAATCGCATGCGCTCCGCCATTGGAGCCGTGGTCGATAGCATGCCAGGTCCACTACAGGGAATGAGCACACTGGTGAGAAAATGGGAGGAAAGCATGAAATCCTTCCTCACTCCAGGCGTTCTATTCGAGGAACTTGGCTTTCGCTACTTCGGCCCGATCGACGGCCACGACATCGATCTCATGGTCAATACGTTTGCGGCTGTTCGGGCGATGGACGGCCCGCGCCTCGTACATGTGATAACGAAGAAAGGAAAGGGATTCCCCGCAGGCGAGAACGTTGAAAAGTGGCACGCGCTCCCCGCTGGGCACGACCCGGCGACGGGCAAGCTTGTCAACGCGTCATCTGCGAATCCCAGCTTCACCGCAGTATTCGGGAAGGGGTTGGCAGAGTTGGCTGCAATCGAGCCGAAGCTGGTCGCAATAACGGCGGCAATGCCGAGTGGTACCGGTACCGGCGTGATGGCAAAGGCTTTCCCCGAAAGATTCTTCGATGTCGGAATAGCGGAAGGCCACGCCGTCACGTTCGCCGCCGGACTCGCGACGCGCGGGATAAAGCCGGTCTGCGCGATCTATTCGACGTTCCTGCAGCGCGCGTATGACAACGTAATTCATGACGTCGCAATTCAGAAGCTTCCGGTGATCTTCGCGATGGACCGCGCGGGCCTCGTTGGAGAGGATGGTCCGACTCATATGGGCATGTACGATATCGCCTACATGCTGGCTGTACCTGGTATGACGGTTACTGCACCCAAGGATGGAACGGAACTGCTCGGGCTTCTTCGTACCAGCATGTCTCACACGACGGGACCGTTCTCCATTCGATACCCGCGCGATGCGGCGCCGGACTTGGTGCCTCCGATCAACGAGATCGAGCCCGTGCGCCTGGGCACGTGGGAAGTCGTGCGCCGCGGCTCCGAATTCGCGATACTTGCGGTGGGGACGATGGTCAACCAATCGCTCGCGGCAGCCGAGTTGCTCGCTGCCGATGGAATTTCGGTCACGGTCGTCAACTGTAGATTCCTCAAGCCACACGACGAAGTCACACTCAACGCACTGCTTGCAAATCATCATCAGATGCTGGTTGTGGAGGAAGGCACGGTGGTCAATGGATTTGGCGCGTACATGACCTCGGTCATCGGTCGGCTGGACGCAACGGTCCGCGTATCGGCGCACGGCGTCGCGGATAGGTTCATCGAGCAGGCGTCGCGTTCGCGACAACTCAAGCTCACGGGTCTCGATGCGGCTGGTATCGCCGACCGCGTGCGCGCGCTGCATGGAAGTGCGGCCGAAGTGGTGGCCGGATGATCAGCATCGGGGTCATCGGTCACCGAGGGTACCCCGCGCTCGCATCCATCATGGCGGAGCTCGACAGCGAAGCCGCTTCGCTCGGTGCGACTCTGTATTTTGAGCCCGGTCTGCTGGACGATCCGGCAAGACTCAATCTCACGTCGCCATCGCAGATTCACGTCGCTCTATCTCTGGGCGGCGATGGTACTCTACTTCGCACCGCGCGCTTTCTCGACGGCGCTGCCGTTCCAATTCTAGGCGTCAATCTCGGAAGACTTGGCTTCCTTACCAGTTGCAGCGCGGCCGATCTCAAGCCGGCGCTCGAGGCCGTTGCCGCCGGCGAATATGATGTGGACGAGCGCATGGCCCTCCGGGCAGAAGCCACTCGCGCAGACGGCACCAGCGCTCAGGGGTGGCAGGCACTAAACGACATCGTGATGCACAAGGGCGGCTTCGCTCGGATGCTGAGCGTTCGTGTCACAGTGGACGGCGAGGTGCTCGGCGCATATAACTGCGACGGCATTGTCGTCGCATCTCCAACAGGATCGACGGCCTACAGTCTCTCAGCTGGTGGGCCGCTTGTCACCCCCTCGCTCGACTCGATCATCGTAACGCCAATCTCGGCCCACGCGCTGGCGCTCCGCCCTATCGTGTTACCGCCCAGCGTGACCGTAACGCTCGAGTCGCTCGCAGGCCCGGAAGAAGTCCTGGTTACCGTCGACGGGCAGGCCGGAACTGAATTGGCTTCGGGTGACATGCTAACGGTACACCGCGCGCCGCGCGCCGTGCGTATAGTTCGCTTTCCCGGCAACAGCTTCTTCGACAGACTTCGCGTGAAGCTGGGTTGGGGTGGACTCCCAACACGCGACGAAACCAAACAGTGCTGACCGAACTCCGAATACGGAATTTCGCGATAATTGATTCGGTAATCCTCCCGCTTGAACGGGGACTGAACGTTCTGTCGGGCGAGACCGGGGCGGGTAAATCCATTATTGTTGGCGCACTCGGCCTCCTGCTTGGCGAGCGCGCAAGCGCTGACATCGTCAGACCGGGAGCGGAACGAGCGACGGTCGAAGGAGTTTTCGATCTTGAAGGTCGGGCCAGCCTGATCGCACTCGCGGATGAGCGCGGTATCGACACCGATAGTGATTCCCTGGTTCTCAAGCGCGAGGTCGCAGCATCTGGGCGCGGTCGCGCATGGGCGAACGGGACGCCGGTCACCGCAACGGTACTCGCCGAAATCGGACGGTCCCTGGTAAATCTGCATGGCCAGCACGAGGCGCAGACTCTCCTCGATGCTGAATCGCAACGGCAGATTCTCGATGCGTATGCTGAAGCTGCTCCAGTTGCGATCGAGGTTCACGCTGAGTATTCCGCACTATCCGCCATCCGCCGCCGCATTGACGAACTCGCGCGCCGCAGGGCCGACGCGGAACGACGCGCCGACTATCTACGCCATGTTGCTCGAGAGATCGGTGATGCCAACCTCGTACCCGGTGAGGACGTCTCGCTCGAGGACGATGCGCGCGTGCTCGAAAACGCGGACGAACTTCGCACGCTGGCACAATCCGTTGCTGCAGCGCTCGGCGACGACGAAGATGGAGCACTCGCGCGTCTGACGGCTGTACATCGGGCATTGGTGCAGATCGCGCGAATCGACCCCTATGCGGCTCGGCTCCAGGAGCTATACGATACGGGGTTCTACGCGTTGGACGAGTTGGCACGCACTGCTTCTGATTATGCATCGTCCGTGGAACTCGATCCTGAGCGGCTCTCTGGTGTTCGCGCCCGAAGAGATCTGATATTCCGCTTGAGCAAGAAGTACGGTGGCACGCTCACAGACGTCATCGCAGCCGGTGCGCAGGCGAGGTCTGAGCTTGACCTGGTGGACTCGGCAGAGTTCGACGTTGCACAGTTACGTAAACAAGAAGCGGAAGCGGCTTCGCGTCTGCGCGGCGCGGCCGGGCGTCTCACCGTCCTCAGAAAGCGCGCAGCGTCCGCGATCGGAAAGGCGGTGACATCTGAGCTTCCGGAGCTCGGAATGGATTCCGGCAAGTTCATGGTCGCGCTCGTGTCGCGAGACGAATTGTCTGCCCAGGGCGCTGAAGATGTGGAGTTTCGCGTCACCCTCAACAAGGGCTACGAGCCGCGTCCGCTTGCACGCGTCGCGTCCGGGGGAGAACTGGCGCGAGTCATGCTCGCGCTCAAGACGGTGCTCGCCTCAGTTGACCATATCCCAACTCTGGTCTTCGACGAAGTCGACGCCGGCATCGGGGGTCGCGTTGGACTCCAGGTCGGAGATACGATGCGCCGCGTAGCGGCGGATCATCAGGTATTCGCCATATCGCATCTACCGCAGATCGCGGCTCGCGCACATCATCATATTGTCGTATCGAAGGGCGCGCGCGACGGCGTAACAACGGCCGACATAACCGTGCTATCCGCCGGCGATAGGATCACTGAGATCGCTCGAATGCTGGGAGGCGACCCGGAAAGCAAGGCGAGCCGTGCCCACGCTCGCGAACTCCTGGAAGCCGCGGTTTCGTAACTGCTAC
>JBDTAB010000055.1:0-10811 GCA_039924865.1 Gemmatimonadaceae bacterium
GTAACCCTCATGTCCGTTGCGATCATTACGCTTGTCGTGAACGTTGCGCTTGCGCTTCGCCGAGTCCCCAAGCGCGATGTGATCTGGGCGGCCATCGCGACAGGTTTGACCTTTCTGTCGATCACGCTCATCGCAGGTGCGTTGCTGGCCGGCAACCTGGAACAGGGATATCTGGGAGTGTGGAGAGTACGGGTGCTCACAATGCACCTTCACATGGCATTGCTGGGCTGGGTATTCGTAATGATCATCGGAATTTCGCACCGATTGCTGCCGATGTTTCTCCTGGCGCATAACACCAATACGAAATGGACTCGGCGCGCGCTTGCCCTGACTGCGACAGGCGTCCCTCTGCTAGCCATTGGACTGGTCTCACCACCCACCTTGCCTTACGTCCCGATTTCATGGATAGGTGCGACCCTGATCGAAGCCGGTATTGGCTGCTTTCTTACGCAAGCAGTCCTCTTTTTCAGATCTCGCAAGCGCCCCAAACTCGACGCCGGGCTCCGCCACGCTGCGACTGCGGTTGGCTTCCTTCTGATTGCCGCGTTGCTCGCGCCATTCGTTCTAGCCGGTGGCATCGCGCATCGACACCTCGACATCGTTTACATGTTGATCGGACTGCTCGGCGGCATATCGCTGTACGTGACGGGCCAGTTCTACAAGATCGTTCCGTTCCTTGCGTGGATGGCACGGTTCAAGGACGATATGGGAAGGAAGCCAGTTCCGATGATAGCCCAGCTTTATTCCGCACGTGTAGCCCACATCGATCTCGCGTTGTTCATATCGGGAATAGTCGGAATGGCAATTGGCGTCATTGCACGTGAGGCGATAATCGTGCGTGTCTCGGCATGTCTGTTCACGATCGCTGTCGTGCTATTCGCAAGCCAGATGATTCGCGTCGCGTTCGGGACGTCCTTTGGTAACGCGCCTTCAGCAGGACCGCCACAATCGAGGATACTGATCCGATGACTTCACCCGCCGTTGCAATCAAGGCAACTGACAAACTCAACACGCTATTCGATCGTGATGAGAGATTGATCGACGTGATCGCAGGCCACTCGCCGCAGCTTGAAAAGCTGCGCCACTCGCCCATGCGCAAGATCATGTCCCGAGTCACCACCGTCGCGCAGGCCGCGCGTCTCTGCAAGGTCCCGACGGGTTAGTTGCTGCGCGAACTCAATCACGTAATTGGGATTGAAACGGAACCCGATGCGGTTGCCTCCGCGGATGCTCCCGCGGACGCTCCGGAGCAACTAGTCGATTCGTCATCTGTTCCATCTTTCGATCACGCCGTGGAGGTGGACGTTCGCGATGAACTATCAAAGGGTGGTGAGCCGTTTTCGCGTATAATGTCCGCGGTAGCCGCACTCGCCCCCGACGGTGTGTTGCATCTTCGCGCGCCGTTCGAGCCTGTTCCACTACTTGCGGTGATGTCCAAGCGCGGCTTCGATTCCCGCACTGAAAAGCACGCTGACGATGACTGGTCAGTATGGTTCTTCCGTACAGGTAAAGTCGGAACTGAGCCGACACCCGCGAAGGAGACACCTCGCGCCACTCCAGCAACGCCGCAACCTGGCGCCGCCGCCACTGTAGCCGTTGGTCCTGACGACGCGCCCGCGCGATCCGAAGTATGGATCGACGTTCGTGATATGGAGCCGCCCGAGCCGCTCGTGCGAACTCTCGAGGTTCTGGAAACGCTGCCAGCGGGCAGCGTACTCATCCAGAGGAATTTGCGGGTTCCCCAATTCCTGCTTCCCATGCTGACACAACGAGGGTTTCACTTTACCATCGACGAAACCCAAAACGAAGAAGTACACGTGAGAATCTGGCGCGCCGAATAGCGCGCGCCGATGTAGGACCAGCAGTAACACCAGCAGTACCACCCACACCAAAAGAGGACACCTGTCATGGCCGACAATACAGCCGCGCAGTCAAAGGAGCTTCCCGTAATACTCGACGCCCGCACAATCCCGCCGCGCGACAAACATCCAACAATCTTTCGTACCTTCGACGCTCTGACCTCCGGACAGTCGATGATGCTCGTAAATGATCACGATCCCCGCCCGCTGAAGTATCAGCTTGCGGCCGAGCGACCGGACACCTTCGACTGGACCTACGAAGAGTCTGGACCTACCGTGTGGCGCATTCGGATCGACCGCAGGTAGTAGCTGACATTTGCGCCGGGATAGCGGCGCGGTATAGTTCCTTACCATGTACACGCTCGTTCGCCGCTATCTCAAGACCGCCGTCGCCTTTCTTGCAGTTGGATTGGTGATAGGCGCGTGGCTGATTGCGCGCCGTGAGTTGGCCGGCGCGGCACCCGATGAATATCTGGTAAGTGCGCACACCCATGCGTTGTTCGTCGGGTTCGTGATGATGATGATCATGGGTGTGGCGCTGTGGCTCTTCCCGAGACCGGAGAAGAGCGATATGCGTTACGATCCAAAGCTTGTGGCAACAGCGTACTGGCTACTCACCATCGGTACCGCGGTGCGGGTCGGCGGCGAAGTATGCCGCTCCAGTCTGTTCGGAATGAACTTCTCGTCGATCTGGCTCCGAGGCGCGATAGTCGGGGCTGGTATTCTCCAGGCGATCGCGATTGGATTATTCTTCTTCACCATGTGGACGCGAATCCGGCCGGTAGGTAGTCAGGTACGCGAAGCAAAGGGCGAACGATTCTGATGCTCCAATGACCATATCCATAGATCACACTCCGCGGTCGCAGAGCTTCGCGAAGGAGACAGAGCCCGGCGTCTTCTTGCTGGACCATCACTTTCGCGGCTCTCCTGGCGTAATCGCATCGTATCTGATCGCCGACGGTGACGGACTCGCGCTTATCGAGACCGGCCCCGCGAGCACCATGGAGACGTTGCTCGCAGGCATCCGACAGGCCGGCTTCGATCCGGACGCAATTCGTGACATCATCGTCACACACATCCATCTGGATCATGCAGGCGGTGCCGGTGCGTTGCTGCGGCGGCTGCCGCGCGCGCGACTGCACGTGCACCCCATCGGAGCGCCGCACCTCATTGATCCGTCGAAGCTCATGTCGAGTGCAACGCGAATCTACGGCGAACTGATGGGCCCTTTGTGGGGCGAAATGTTGCCCGTCCCTGCGGATCGCCTGGACATAATGGGCGATCAGGACACGCTTGCGATTGGGAGTCGCGTGTTGCGCGCGTACGACACACCCGGACACGCGAACCACCATCTCGCGCTGTACGAGCGCGAGACCGGATCGGTGTTCACGGGCGACGTCGCCGGTGTGAGACTCGACGGGATCGCTCACGTGCGGCCACCTACACCGCCGCCAGAATTCTCCCCCGAAAAGTGGCAGAGAAGCATCGCAACGTTACAGTCGCTATCACCGCGTCGGCTTTACCTCACACACTTCGGTGCATACGACGACCCCGATTGGCACCTCAACGAGTTGCTTTCCCGCGTCTGGTTCTGGGCGGGATGGGTGGGCGGCCGCCTCGCGACGGGAGAAGAACCAGCGACTGTCTCGGACGCGCTGCGGGAGATGGAAGATGTGATTCTGTCCCAGGCGGCAAACGATCGGTCACTGCTCGTACGTTATGAGGAAGCCGGTAACTACCGCATGAGCGTGGACGGTATTGCTCGCTGGTGGCGCAAGCGAACGGAGCACAAGGACTGAGCTGTCATATCCTCGGCGACGACCTTACGCCAACGGGGATTCACCGTTCAACGCTTCACCCAGTCCCACCAGCTCAAGAAGCTTCAAGGCGTTGCTCGACTCGGCTTTTCCGGGCCTCAGCTTGTAATCGAAGCTCATCGACGGCTGTCCGTCCGCCGATCGGGAGAACTGTTCCTGAAAGTGGACATGCGTCGCTATTCGAGCCAGTTCCGTGGCATCCGCGAGCTGGAGATCGTGCGTGGTGACGGCGCCGATTGCACCTAGTTTCACAAGCCTAGCCAGGACGTGCCGAGCAGCGATTGTACGTTCGGCGGAATTCGTCCCGTGTAGAATCTCATCCAAAAGGTAGAGAACGGTCGTCGTAGCGCCCTCGTGCGCGGTCGCGGCCGCATCAACGATGATCTTCAATCGCTCAAGTTCCGCCATGAAGTATGAAACGCCGCGTTCGAGCGAATCCTGTACTCGCATACTGGTGTAGGGCGAAACAGGCGCACAGCGCATCGCTGAGGCACACACGACCGATCCGGTCTGTGCAAGGACAACATTGAGACCAACGGCGCGAAGGAGCGTGCTCTTCCCCGCCATGTTGGACCCCGTAACGAAAAGCAAGGTGCCGGGCGGGCCGATCGTCACATCATTTCGGACTGCACTGTTCGCATCCAGCAATGGATGACCGAGCGCAGCAGCGCTGACGGTCGCAGGTCCGTGGGTTTCAATCTCGGGGAAAATCCAATCAGGGTTGTCATGCGCGAGCGTGGCGAGCGCGGCGACGCTTTCGAATTCACCGAGTGCACGCATCCATGTTGCCACCTCATGGCCGGACTTTCGCTTCCACTTGCCGAGCGCCCTTACAACGTGGAAGTCCCAAAGGGTTAGTGTCTGGACAATGAAATGAAGCATTGGCGACAATCGAACATCGGTGCTGTCACCGAGACTTTCCAGTGACTTCATTCGATGAGCAGCAGCGTCCGAGCCCGCGCCCAGTCGGGCGCTGATGTCGCGCAACAGCGATGCATTCCATGTTGTCTCCGAAATCAACGATGCGACTCTCGCGTAACCGCGCAACACGTTGCGCTCGCCCTGCACCTCTGACAGCTCGGCACTGAGCGGTTTCCTAAATCGCCACGTCAGAACGACGCCGATCAGCAGCGGGATCAACCAGTACGCGTACCCGACAACACCCGCAGCGCGCACGACTACCAGCACAGCTGCCGCGATCGGGATCGCCACTGTCGTTGCGGTGATCCACGTCGCCTCGGTTACCGATGCGTCTCCGGTTGCCCACGTCTCGAATCCTTGCAGCCTACGTTCGTTGGTGTTGATGCGCATTGTCTGCAACACGAGCTCATCTCGGAAATCGAGCTTCCACTTGAGTTCGTCGATCGCTTGCTGACGCGCGATTATTTCTGCGACGGGCGCCGGATTCAGGAGCCAGGATGCGAGAGTCGTCCGTCCCGGTGCGAGGCTGACGGCCGGAAAGAGCTGAGCGAGAGAGGCGTTGCCGAACAGATCGAGATCGAACGCGTACGGATGCGATGCCGGAACCGCGGGCCATGCGCGCTGTTCCAGCGCCGCCCAGTCCCGCCGAACGCGATGCGCGCCTTCCTCGGCGATCGATGCAAGGTCTGCGAAACTCTGCACCAGAACTTTGGCACGGGAGCTCGCGGAGACGAGAAACGCAAAAGCAATCGCCGTGACGGCAACTGCAAGGAATGGAAATAGTGGTGTCTGATCGCGCGTAGCAATAGCCCACCACGCTGACGCAGCGAGCAGAACGAACGCTCCGAGCCTTAGATTGGCGAAGCGCCGCCAGCGGCGGAGCGCTGACTCATGTTCGGCCCGAAGTTTCAATGCGCGGTCATCGTACAACTTGCCTGCGCCGGTTTCGTCGCTCAATTTATGATTCAGGGAGGGTTGCACGCGGCCGGGAGATCGATCCAGCATTGGGTATTGACCCGTCGCGATCCGTGTCACGAAACTGTGACCGATCCGTGGTTAATGATCATAACGCCCCAAGTGGCTAGCCGTTTGCAGCAATGTTCTACCGTAGTACCAACGCCATATTGGGGGCCTGAACGATGCTTGCGCAATCGTACAGTCGGCTACTCGGTGCGGGCTCTGTATTGACTGGGCTCGTCACCTTGGCATTGCTAGCCGCCGCGTCGCCAGCGAACGGCATCACTATGGACCGATCGAGCGGACACCGACCTCGCACGGTAGACGCTCGCAGCCAACTGTACATGTCAAAGATCGCTCCCGCGGACACCGACAGTACGATCGTTAAAGCGCCGCCGGAGACTCATTTCCCGAAACGGCGTGGCGGGTACGTAGTGACGGCCGATCAGCTAGCCCTGGAACAGGACTATCCGTTGTCGAGCGTGATCGTGGCTCACTTCCCCGGAATTCGGGTCATTCGCGGTGCCGACATGGATCGGGTTGCGAGCGGCCTGCACATGGACCTAACAGGTACGCCCTGCTTCCTGCAGATCTTCATGGACGGCGTTCGGATTGTAAACGGCGGCGTGGATTGGGTGAGTGTACGAAATCTGGAGACCATCGAATATCGCACAGCGGGCAATATTCCCGTTCAGTACCAGAATCGAGAGGCGGGCGCGATGTGCGGTGCGCTAATGCTCTGGTCAAAGCGTTTCTAAGCGCGGACCCCGCCTGGAGTAGTTGGGTGGATTTCCCGAGAGTCCGGCTACACCAGAGGGCGCATCGGACGAGCGTTCGACACCGGCCTTCGGCGACCGCCTGGCGAATCATTCCGAACAAGTCTGCTCGCCATCGGCGATGTGCTCATCAAAAGCGAGCCTCCGATGCTGAGCAAGGGTATCAGAGCAACAAGCGTCGCTGTGGCGCTGCACGTTAATGCTCGGGCTCGCGGTTCCACAACAGCGCATTACATTAGCGAAATCCTCCCTTGGAGAGCTGGAATAAACACCAAATATCTGCGATGGCGCGCATTGCGTTCAGGCTTTATGGGGAGTTGTATCGCGCTCCCGGTACTGTCTCTTGTCGCACAATCCACCGTGCAGAGTGCGCCAATTCATGGACCTTCGTGCCTTGACACGGTCTCAATAAAACCGACCGTGCAGACGCTCGTGTACGTACGCGCGCGATTGGACGAATCGAAGAACCCCGAGCTCGGTCAGATGGCGGATCTGTTCTCCCAGTCGATCTCGCAGCGTATGCGTGGCGTGCTGCACGCCAAGGGATCGGTTATTCCGCGCGCCGAGCCCACGATCACCTGGCGCACAATTGGATCGGATAATGCGCTCGAGGTGATCGTCCATCGGGAGGGACCCGCGGGGCTCAAGGTGGTGTCGTCGCGACCCGAGTCTGCCGCTGTGATTGCGATGCTCACTGCAGCCAGAGCGGCGATGGCCGCGGGCGAGGGTACTTACTGGCCTGGTGACGCCGAGGGAGACTCGCTGGAATTCAGAGTGGGTTTCGTGCTTCCGCCTCCCGGTCAGATCTTTCCGTTGGCCACCAGCCGCCTCGCCTTTCCGGCCTTTTTGGTGAACTTCCCGGTTGTAACACCAGCTGAGATCGAGTCGGAGACGGCGCCGGAGTACCCAGCCTCTGCGAAGCAGGCGAAAGCGGCTGGTACAGTTGTAGTTGACTTCGAGGTGGACTCAATGGGCCGTGTCGCGCGAGAGTCGATTCGAAATGTCGAAGCGCCGACAACCACCCAACTGTCCCCTCTGGCGCTTGCGGCGAACCAGGCCTTCTTTGAATCCGTACAGGCCTGGCTGCCCACAACTCGTTTCACACCGGCACACATCGGTGGATGCCCGGTCAGTCAGCAGATGCGCAAGCCGATAACGTTCGAGCTGCCCTGAGCTGTAGTGGGTCGTGCTGAGCAAGCTTGAGAAGAGCCTCTGCTGAATTCGCGGACACTATCGCGCATGTCGTTCGTGTGCGGCGCCAGTGAATTATTTACAGCAACCGTCGTCGCAACCGCAATCGCGCGTGATCGTCTTTGCGCTGTCTGCACCAATTGACGCCAGTGTACGCAACGGTTTCGCTGGTCGCGCTGGTGCGCCCGGTTTCGTCGCGCGCACAAAGCCACTCATGATTCTGCCTTCCACCTGATCGGCGATCGCCACATCGAGTCCCGTCCCCTGGAGCAGCGTGACGGCGTCGTCATGCGTGTAGATGCGCGTCGGCTCAATGCTCGGATTCTCGAAACCGGCTTCACGGAGCAAGTCGAGAAACTCCTGCTCTTCAAGTGCACCGGCAACGCATCCCGTCCACAGCGCCATGTTCTCCAGCACCGACTGCGGAAGGCCAGCGCGCGTGACGACATCGCTCACAGCGAATCGGCCGCCAGGCTTGAGCACGCGGAACGCTTCCTTGAGCACTGCGCGCTTGTCGCCGGACAGATTGATCACGCAGTTGGAGATGATGACATCGACAGTGTTCGACGGTAACGGAATTTCCTCTATGTGTCCCTTCAGAAACTCAACATTCGTGGCACCGGCCTTCGCCTTGTTCTCGAGTGCAAGCGCAAGCATGCCGTCGGTCATGTCGAGCCCGTACGCTTTCCCGGTGGGCCCAACTCGGCGCGCCGAGAGCAGGACATCGATACCACCGCCAGAACCAAGATCGAGAACCGTCTCCCCTTCGTGGAGTTCAGCTAGAGCCGTCGGATTACCACAGCCGAGCGATGCAAGCAGTGCCTCGGCCGGGAGACCGGCTGTTTCACCAGCGTCATAGAGGTCAGCTGTGATCGGGTCCCACGTTTCACTTGTCGTCCCGCAACAGCCACTGGAGCCGTCAGTCGGCCCGCAGCAGCTCGCCGCTTGACCCTCGGCGACGCTACGCGCCGTGGCGCCGTAGCGTGCCGCTACCGTTGAACGAATCTCATCGATCGTAGTCGGAACCTTCGTCGCGTCTGTCATCGTCGGTCTCCTGATTATTAGATCAAAAAAAGTTGATGTTTATGACAAAAAAATATCAAGCGCAGCAGCTAGCTGCTCGACCCGCATGACGTCGCGCAGGAGTCGGCAGCATTGCGATGACGAGATCGTGCACTTCGTTGAGTCGCTCGGGGATGATGCTGTAGTACGACCAGCGCCCTTCCTTCCGATCCTCTACGAGTCCAGCCTCGCGCAACACCTTGAGGTGAAACGACAGTCGGGATTGTTCTGCATCGAGTTCTTCCTGCAAATCACACACGCACCGTTCGCCCGATCGGAGCATCTCGATAATCGAGAGGCGGGTATCGTCCGACAGCGCGTGGAAAAGCATCACGGCGCGATCCAGATCGAGGTCGGTGGTTGTCGGGGTGGTGCCTGGCATGAAACTAATATACATCAAGATTTCTTGTTCTGTCAAGGTGAAACAGGGGTCAGAGTGCACTTCTTCGCAAGTAGTCCCAAACCGGCGATCCGGCAAAGTGCACTCTGACCCCTGTTTCTTCCCAACGCACGTTCAGCCTCGCGTGTCCATGGATGCGCAGTTCCGTACGTACGCGTCAGAACCGTGACACTATGCTGCAATGTGGTACGCGCTTCGTCTCGATGACCTTCCGCTAACAATGCCATGCCGATGGCGGTCTCCACGTGCGCAGCACGCGGGTCGTCAGCATAGGTCGCGTGGTCCCAGATGAGTAGTGCGTGCCTCAGCAGCAGCTCGGCGTCCGCCGCGTGATGTTGCGCGAGCAGCAACCGACCCTGTTCTGTCTCGAGCCGTGCCCTGTTTACATTCATCTCGCTCAGCTTGGCCGCAAGCGGCACGGCGTGCGCAATCGCGGCTTCGGCATCGACGAGATCGCCACGTTCCCGAAAGATCCCCGCTGTATTCAGCCAGCTCAGCATCACCACCGGGACATCGATATTGGCCGTACCCGTCTGCGCGGCAATCAGTCGTGCTCGGGTTAATGCGCTTTCGGCCTCTGGGATGCGATCTTCCAAAATCAGGACGGATGACAGATTGTAGAGAGCAAGTGGACGCGCGGCCGCGCGCACTCCGCGCGCGACCGCGCGATCCTGAATTGCCAGCGACTTCCGAAACCACGGCTCGGCCGCCCTGAAGTGGCCCGCTTCGGCAAGCGCGACGCCGACGTTGCCGGTCGGCAGTGCGAGTCCTGCTGCATCGGGGCCGAGCGCGATCGTTGCGCGACGAAGCACATCATGCAGATATGGTTCGGCTGCTGCAGGCATTCCGCGCGACAGCAACGTTACTCCGAGACTGTTTTCGGCGCTGTAACAAACGCGCACTGTGTCCGCGCTTCCACGACACAGCGCCATGACATTGCGTAAGCGCGGCTCCGCTGCACGCCAGTCACCGCGCGCCATGCTGATCTTGCCGAGCTCGTGCAGGTCCTCTGCCTGATCGGGCACCGACGGCGAACCGATTCGGCGATCGATCGCAAGCGCGAGCTCAAGTTGTCGTTCTGCTTCGGAGAAACGACCAAGCGCGCCGTAAGTACGACCGATAGTGCGGCGCACCATCGCTTCGGAGGCTGGCTGCTGCCGAAATGCCGTGTCTGCGCGCGCGGCGGCCTGGTCCAGGACATCAGCCACCCGCACGTCGGGTGTCCCCGCGCTATACCACCGCCCATCGGGCGCAGACAGGATACCTTCCAGAAAAGTGCTCGTGCGCTCGGCCGTAGTCCGGTCGCGCTCGGCAACGACGCGCGCCGCTTCAGCGCGACGCGCCTGCAGCGTCGCTACCGTGCTGCCGACAATGAGCGCGAGCGCAGCTACCGTGGCGGCGACCACGCCGACGAGATTTCGGCGCACGAACTTCCTCGTACGATATATCGACCCACCCAGCTGCGCTGCAACCGGTCGTCCATCGAGGTGAAGACGCACGTCGCCGGCGAGAGCGTCCGCGGATTGGTAGCGGCGCGTTGGCTCTGTGCAGAGCGCCATGCGCGTGATGTTGTCAAGCTCGCCCGCGAGTTGGCGCCGCAGCCGACCGACCGTTGGCTCTCCGCGTTTCGTCGCGGCATCCGCCGTCACAACTGCGCTCGGCCGCGGTGGATCTGCATTGCGCGCGCGCAACGCTGCACTCACGGACCGCGCCTGAATTTGGAAAGGTCGCTGTCCCGCGATGAGCTCGTAGAGAACAACCCCGAGCGAATAGACATCGCTTGCGGCCGAGGCGGGTTCACCGCGGAGTTCTTCCGGACTCGCATATT
>JBDTAB010000056.1:0-5315 GCA_039924865.1 Gemmatimonadaceae bacterium
TTCCGGCCGTCGCTAGTCGTGTTAAAGCCGGATCGTACGGCCTGCGCGTAGAGCGGCAACGCAACGACGGAGAGCATCAATCCGCCAGCTGCGGCCACCAGTTTGTAGCTAGACATTCGTTACAACCTCCAGGTACGTAAGTTCGAGCATCGCGGGCGCCGCCTATGCAAAAAGTCGGCCGGGTGGGTAAACCTTTGTTTGAAGCGCCCAGGGTATCATCCGAACCACTTTCGATAGGCCAAGATTGCGTAGGATTGGCCATTACGGCTTGTTAACGCGTGCTGCCGCCGTTCTACCGTATAGAAACACACCGTCTCGGAACGGCGGTTGGAAACGAGTAGGCGATCGTGTGTTGCAGGCGTACGACAACTCCACGCCGCCGACGCTACACCCCTGCCTGCATCCACTGAGTGCGCTGATGGAGTTCGAACTCGATCGGGGGACACGGTCATAAAGCAAAGAGAGCCCGCGCGGGTGCGCGGGCTCTCTTTGCTTCAAGGATCAACTGTCGTTACGCACGACGTGCGCGACGCTTGATCATCGGGACGAGCCCGAAGAGTCCGGTGCCGAGAAGCGCGAGCGTGCTCGGTTCTGGGACGACCGATGTTGGCGGCGTGATCACCTCGCCGTTACGAACGTTGAAGAGGTATCGGCCGGCCACGTCACTGTTCAGCATATGAGTGTTGAGAGCGTTCGGCCCGCCATCGAGGAACGCACCGCAAGTCATGGCTCCAGCCAATTGCGCGGAAACATTCGCGCCACCGGAAAGCCCATTGGAGTAACCCGCGGTCGCGCAGGAACCACCAAGGCCGCCAGAACCGCCACTCGCTCCGCCGGTCTCCCACTGGATCTGGTTGTAATTGAATTCAAAGTCGAAGTTGCCGGCGCCGGTATCGGTACGATCAATCAGTACGAGTTGGAAGATGTTGGTCTTGTCGACTTGTCCGGCGAAATAGCCTACTCCGGGCCAGTCGACACCAAACGCGTTGTGGCCGTCAATCATCCCGGCTCCGTAAGTCATCAGCGGTCCTGCCCGAGTGTCGACGTCGGCGAAGAACGGCGCAATGATGGGGACGTTTACGCCTGTGAGCCCGAACGGTGTGAAGGTCCCGAGCGCGCCGTTAAACGTGATGTTGCCGTTGTTGTTGATGTAAGCTTGCGTGTAGGTAGTCCCGAAGAAATTGGCCGAGAAACCCAGGGGAACCAAACCGGTGGAAAGGTCGTCGTTCGCAGCGAGACTGTTCGTCGCGAAGTCAGAGTTCGTTCGTACTGCCTGCGCGTGTAGCGGTAGCGCAACTACGGAGAGGGCCAATCCGCCTGCGGCTGCCGCCAGGGAGAAACGGGACATACGATTTTGCCTCGGGTCGAGAGGGTTCAGAAGGTCTAAATGGCGCGTTGTGCAAAACGTCGGCCTACGTGGCGGAACATTTGTATGAATCGTCGACGAATCGAATGGCCCAGTTCACGGAGGACCGGACAGTTGTTCCAAGCGGGCGTGTCCTCGATGCTGCTTCCATACGTCCGTCTGGCTCCGGCGGGGCACCGAAATGCCGATGGATCCGCAACAGGCGCGAAGCGGTTTGAGGCGTGCGGCAACCATTTGCCTGCGGTATCGCATCTACTAACTGTGGTCAGTCGCGAGGGCTATTATTCCAACTCGACGCGCTCGAGCGCCTTGATCGCAACCCTTCCGACCATCGGCCGGCAGCCGGGTTCGGCTAACACTTAGATTTCGTACGCATGGGCATATTTGACAGCATTGCGCGCCTCTTCCGCGCCAACGTGAACGCGGCCATAGCCTCGGTCGAACAGCCGGACAAGATGTTGACGCAGATCATCGCCGACATGCGGACCCAGCTCGTTCGCGCCAAGCAGCAGGTTGCCGCTGCAATCGCCGACGAAAAGCGCCTCGAAGATCAGACGATGGGCGAACTGCGCGAGGCCGAGGAGTGGGAGCGCCGCGCCATGCTCGCCGTAAAGGAAGGTCGCGACGAACTCGCCAAGCAGGCGCTCATGCGACGCAACGAACACGTTTCGCGCGGCCAGCAGATGCAGATGACGTGGGAGGCGCACAAGCAGGAAACCGACCGACTCAAGAACTCACTGCGTGATCTCAACGACAACATCGAAGAGGCCAATCGCAAGAAGACACTTCTCCTTGCGAGACAGCGCCGTGCGGAGGCGCAGAAGCGCATCTCCGAAACGATGTCGTCCATGTCGGACAAGTCTGCCTTCGATGCGTTCGCACGGATGGAAGAGAAGATCGAGCAGAACGAGCGGCAGATTGCTGCGAGCGTGCAGATCGACGAAGAATTTTCCGGCGATGCACTGAGCAATCAATTCAAGCAGCTCGAATCGTCCGCCGGGGATGCAACGGCGGATCTACAGCTTTCGCAACTCAAGCAGAAGATGGGCCTCGTCGGCTCGGGTCAGGCGGGATCATCAAGGCAGATCGGCGCCGGCGAGGTTGCGCCCGACACGCCACGTGAACTTGCAGCACCAGCCGAAACGGAAGAGAACAAGCCGGACGCTTGAGCAGTAATGCTGGTGGTGTAAGCGGGGTTGCCGGAAAGGCAGCAGGCATCATAACAGCGGTCACTCTACTCATCCTGATTCTCTGGATGTTTCAGAGAACCGTCGATGTGTTTCTGCTGCTTTTCATCGCGATAATCCTTTCGCTGTATCTGGGCGCGGTTCGCGACTCGCTCGTCAAACGCGTCAACATGCCTCCCCGCGTTGCATTTACAGCGAGCGTCTTGTTGACGCTGCTCGGCGTCGTGGGACTGTTCTGGCTGCTTGTCCCGGCCGTCGTCGGCCAGACGCGCGAGCTGATGAGCGTGCTGCCGAGCGAGATCACCAATTGGGAAGCGGCATTCGACCGATTCGTGCTCAGCCTGCCGGGGATGAGCGGATACTGGAAGCCTGGCCAGCACCAGATACTGCGCGCGGTCTACGATCAGGCGTCGACCTACGCGTCGGGGGCGTTCACGCGCGTCTTCTCTGTAGTTGGCATCATGATCGACGTGTTCTCGGTGTTCGTGATGAGCATCTACCTCGCACTTCAGCCGGGCGTCTATCGTGAATGGCTCATCGCGCTGTTCCCGCCGCGACACCGGGATCTCGTACGGGACATACTTCACGACATAGCAAGCACACTGCGCGCGTACATCGTCGGTCAGCTCACCACTATGGCTGTGCTCGCGATCCTGACATCGCTGTTTCTGTGGTTGCTCAACGTTCCATACGCGCTCACGTTCGGCGTGTTCACGGGAATGGTCGCGATAATTCCGTTCTTCGGATCACTCCTGAGTACCACACTCCCCGCGGCGTTCGTGCTTACCGGGCCCAACGGGGGAACGCGTGCGCTGCTAGTGTTGGGCGTGGGTGTGATCGTGCACCTCATCGAGGGCAACCTTGTTTCGCCCCTCGTGATGTCGAAACAGGTCGAGCTTCCTCCGGTGCTCACCATCATGTCCGTTCTCGTTGTAGGAAGCTTGCTCGGCCCACTCGGCCTCGTCGTCGCGCTTCCGACGCTCGCCATGGTGATGGTCGTGGTGCGCCGGATCCTGATCAACCGGATTTACGAGGGCAAGGGCTTCAGAAAGCAGGGGCGCACCGGGCAACTGGTGCTTCGAGTTCCCGTTCCTGACGGCGGCGTCCTCGTCCCCGAAGGCGGCCTGGTGGACCTAGCGGCATTCAAGGCACGGCTGGCACCAACGGCGCCATCCGAGGCGTCGTAGGTCGCTCCTGGCGGTGGACGTGACGCGGCCACTACCCTGTTGCGCCAGTCTTTAGCTTTGGTGGATGAGCCAGCTTCACCTTTATAACACGATGACGCAGTCCGTCGAGCCGTTCGAGCCAGCGGACGGGAAGGTGGTTCGGATGTACACGTGCGGGCCGACCGTGTACAATCCGGCGCACGTAGGCAACTTCCGGACATTTCTGTTCGAGGATCTGATGCGCCGCGTGCTCAAGCTGGCAGGCTGGCGCGTGGAGCAGGTGATGAATCTCACCGATGTGGATGACAAGATCATCCGACGCGCGTCGGAAGCGGGCGTATCGATAGGCGAAATCACGGAGCCGGTTACTGCACGATTCCACGCGGACCGGCACTACCTGCGTATCGAAGACGCCGAACGTTATCCGCGCGCGACGGAAAGCATCCCGGAAATGATCGATCTCGTGCAGAAACTGGTCGATCGCGGGGTTGGCTATTTGGCGGATGATGGGTCCGTGTATTTCGCGATCGACAAGTTTCCGTCGTATGGAAGGCTTTCTCGGCTCGACACGCGCGAGATACAGGCCGGTGCACGGGTCGCGCAGGACGACTATTCGAAGGAGAACGCCCAGGACTTCGCTTTATGGAAGGCCGCGAAGCCTGAGGATGAAGCATCCGGTGCCGCCTGGGATTCTCCATGGGGTCGCGGACGTCCGGGCTGGCATCTGGAATGCTCGGCGATGGCAATGCGGTTTCTGGGCGAGACGCTGGATATTCATTGCGGGGGTATCGATCTCGTGTTCCCCCATCATGAGGATGAAATCGCCCAGTCGGAGGCGGCCACAGGGCGCGAGTTCTCGCGGTTTTGGTGCCACGGGCAGTTCCTGCTGACCGATGGGGCGAAGATGGCGAAAAGGGTGGGAAACGTCGCCACGGTGGAGGACATGCGCCAGCAGGGCGTGTCGGGAGCCGCGTTTCGGCACTTCGCGTTCTCGACGCACTATCGAAAGCAGCTGAATTTGTCGCCTGACGCCTTGGAGGCATCTTTAGAAGGCGTCCGTCGTGTCGGGGATTTCGCCGAACGGTTGGCCGCGGCGACTGGTGGCACCGCGGCGCTGGCGCTTGCCGCAGGCGAGCTGGAGCGGGATGCTCGCGCCGCGTTGTTTGACGATCTCAATGCTCCGGAGGCGATGGCGGCACTGTTCAGTTTTATACGGCGGGCCAACGCAGAAATGGACCGTGGCGGTGATGACGGGGTCGCCCTGGAACGAGCCCGGGAGGCGTTCGCGATGGTGAACGGGGTACTCGATATAATTCCGGATCCGGTCGCCGAGGACGCCGGGCTCTCGACGTACGTGGAGGGCAGGTTGGCGGCGAGGAAGGAAGCGCGTGCGCGGCGCGACTTTGCCGCCGCGGACGCTATTCGGGACGAGCTGACGAGCCGAGGGGTTGCGATCGAGGATGGACCGGAGGGTACTCGCTGGAAAAAGCTACAGTAGGCGTTGACTCTTGTAGCTGAAACAGGGTATTTTTCCAGGCTTGCGTGGAAACGCCAGGCTGACGTAGCTCAATTGGCGGAGCAGTCGATTTGTAATCG
>JBDTAB010000057.1:0-8922 GCA_039924865.1 Gemmatimonadaceae bacterium
GTGCGCTCCTAAAAAAGATGCATCCTCCGCAAATACGGATTCACTGGCGACGGCAGTCGCAACAGTGGCACCGACGCCCAACGTGGTAACGGTGCACGCGAAAGACTACTCCTACGACGGGCCGGCCGAGTTTCCTGCAGGAATGACGACGTTCAAGCTCATCAATGACGGAAAGATGTTCCACCATCTCGAAATCATAAAACTGGACAGTGGGAAAACGATGCAGGATCTCGAGCAGGAACTCGCAAAGCCTGCGATGCCGCCGACTTGGGCCGTGTGGGAGGGGGGTCCGAATGCACCCGACCCTGGCAAGGAATCCAACGCGACGTTGAATCTCGCGCCCGGCAACTATGTCATGATCTGCATGGTACAAGGCGCCGACAACGTCCCGCATTTTGCGAAGGGAATGATCAAGCCATTCACTGTGACAGCCGCATCAGCGGCGTCACCGGCACCGGCCCCAACCGCAGACGTATACCTTAATCTTTCGGATTACAAATTCGAGTTTTCCAAGCCTGTCACCGCCGGCACTCATACATTTTCGGTCACGAACACCGCGACGCAGCCGCATGAAGTTGAAATCATTCGACTCGCACCCGGAAAGTCGTTAAAAGATGTCCTGGCGTGGCTCGCCAAGCCTGCTGGCCCGCCGCCTGGTTCGGCGATCGGCGGCATTGCTCCTTTTATTGGCGACACCAACTACTTCACCGCGGATATCACGCCGGGCAACTACGCGCTCATCTGTTTTGTTACGGACGCCAAGGACGGCAAGCCGCATTTCATGCACGGCATGACCGAAGAATTTACTGTCATGTAGACTGCGGTTTCGCCACTTGTCCGTGTCATTTGGGACTTGGCCGAAGGATTGCATCGAACACGCGCTGGCGGCTCTGCCGCCAGCGCGTATGTTTTTGCCGGGCCTCTACCCTCTTATGGGAGCCAGTCGATGTGGAGTGACTTCAAAGCATTCATCATGCGTGGCAACGTGCTGGATCTCGCCGTCGCCGTAGTGATCGGCGCCGCGTTCGGCGTCGTCGTCAAATCCCTCGTGGACGACGTGATCATGCCGCCGGTTGGGCTGCTGCTCGGCCACGTTGACTTTTCGAACCTCTACGTTCTTCTCAAGGACGGCGTGAAGGCAGCGCCGCCGTACGCCTCGCTAGCTGACGCAAGGACCGCAGGTGCCGTGACGCTGAACTACGGCATGTTCGTCAACAACATCATCACATTCCTCATAATCGCACTCGCGATCTTTTTCGTCGTACGGTCGGCCAACAAGGTTTACAAGAAGCCCGAGCCCACGGCAACGACCAAGCCCTGCCCGTACTGCGCCATGGATATTCCGATCACCGCAACTCGCTGCCCACATTGCACTTCGGAACTCAAAGCGGCCTAGCCAGCCGCCTGCGCCAAAAGCGCTCTCCATAGAAAATGCCGCGCCCCGACTGGGGCGCGGCATTTTCGTCAACGAAGGTGACAGACAGGCGGAATGCTCAGCTTTTGTTGCCGAACATACTTTCGATCCCTTTCCCGACCGAGTCCGCCGCGCCAGACACTGCGGAGAGGCCGGCGCCGTTGCCCGACATGAAGCTTTCGAGCTGGGCGGCGATCGGCGCCGGAAGTTTTTCCTTCAAAAAGCCCAGCACCGTAGTGACCGCCATTTTCGCCTTGTCGGCAGGAATGCCTGTCCGTTCCGATACGAGGTTAGTCAATTCGTCCATATGTTTCTCCGATAAAAAGAATTCATAAAGATTGTGCGACCCGGAGTAGTCTCACAGCTGCAGGATCTTCACTTGGACAAGCTGGCTTCCCGCTCGCCACACCCGGGTATGACGGCCAACGATGGGCAATAGCCAGGCCGCCCCCCTACTATGGTCGAGATTCTCGCCGTTGGGCTTCGGTGGCTCCCACTACCGATACAGCGCCCTCCACTGTCGGGAGCGCGCTGCGGAAACTATGCTTCCACGCGACACTCGTTCACCATTGAGAGGTACGGCAGCATGAAATCGGGACGTCTGACTTTTGCAGTTACCGCGGGAGCTTCACTGCTTCTCGCAGGTCTTGTCACCATTGCCGCAGCCCCTCCTCGACACCCAATACCCACCCCGCTCAACCCCAACCTCTTCGCCGGCCTGGTCTGGCGAAACCTCGGTCCGTTTCGCGGCGGCCGAGTCTCCGCCGTTTCGGGCGCCATTGGGGAGCCGGGCGTTTTCTATGCGGGCTACCCCTTGGGCGGCGTCTGGAAAACGACGAACGACGGCCACACCTGGTTCCCAATCTTCGACGCCATCAAGGAAGCGTCGACAGTCGGTGCAATCGAAGTCGCACCGTCCGACACCAACGTGATCTACGTCGGGATGGGTGACATGATCACCGGCGGCGGCATCAACGAAGGCAATGGCGTGTACAAGTCAACCGATGCCGGCAAGACGTGGACGCATCTCGGACTCGATGCAACGAAGCAGATACCGTCCATCATAGTAGATCCTCACGATCCGAATCTTGTGATGCTCGCGGCGCAAGGAAACGTCCATGCCAAGTCGGACATGCGCGGCGTTTTTCGCAGCACCGATGGAGGCAAGACGTGGACGAAAACACTCTACGTCGATGACGAAACCGGAATGCAGAAGCTGGCGCGGGCGTACGACGTGCCGAATGTGATCTTCGCAACCACCGTTCGCCATTACTCCGCGCCGGGAATCCCGAGCGTGAGCACTCCACGCCCCACCGACGGAACCGCACTGTACAAGTCGACGGACGAAGGTCTGACCTGGAAGAAGGTCACGGGCGGAGGCCTGCCTGAACTCTCCGGCCGCACGTCCGTCGCTGTCGCACAGAATACGAATGCACAACGTGTTTATCTGATCCAGAACTCCGGACTGTGGCGCTCAGATGATGGCGGCACGACGTGGCGCCAGATGGACGCCGCTGACAAGCGGATAGCAAACGGACAGGGCGGCTACAACTGCGGCGTGTATGTCAATTCGCAGAACCCCGACATCGTTTATACGGTGAGCACGTCTAGCTATAAATCCACCGACGGTGGCAATACGTTCACCGGTTTCAAGGGCGCTCCTGGCGGAGATGATCCCCAGCAGATGTGGATCGACCCGACCAACGGCCAGCGTCTGTTCTTCGGCGAAGATCAAGGCGCAACTGTTTCGCTCGACGGTGGTCGCACATGGAGCCCGTGGTACAATCAGTCCACCGAGCAGGTGTATCACATCTCCACGGACAATACGTACCCATACTGGGTGTACGCCACGCAACAGGACGCCGGTGCAATTCGCACTCGCTCGCGTGGCAACCTGGGCGAGATCACGCCGCTAGACTGGAGTCCCGTACCTGGTTGGGAGTGGGGTACCATCGTGGCAGATCCGTTGAATACGAAGATCGTTTACGCGAGTGGCTCCGGAATCGTGAAGATCAGCTATCCCAGCGAGCAGTGGATCAACGTGAGCCCGGCGGCAGATCCAAATACCGACACGCGAACCACGTCGTCGCAACCGATAATGTTTTCGCCGTTGAACCAGCACGAACTGGTCGCCGGCTTCCAGTATGTCGCATCGACGACCGACGGCGGCGTGACATGGAAGACGTTGAGTCCCGATCTCACATATCCAAGGGGAGAGTCGCCCCCAAAACAGGGTGCATTGCCGAAGCCCGATGCAAAACCATCCACGCCGCCAAATCGTAGCGCGATCGAGTCCATTTCGTTGTCCAGCGTCGCAGCGGGAATGATATGGGTGGGTACCAACAACGGCCTCATCAAGCTAACCCGCAATCACGGCGCGACATGGGAAGATGTCAGCATCGCTGGCATCCCGGATCGCGCACGGGCCGATATCTCGGGAATCGATGCATCGCATCAGGACGCCGCGACGGCATACGTTGCGGTCGATTACCACACCATCGGAGAATACAAGCCGCACTTCTATCGCACACACGATTACGGCAAGACGTGGACGGAGATAGTGAACGGAATGCAGACCGACCAGTCCAACGGAAGCTTTGCACGTGTGATCCGTTCTGATCCAAAAAAGCCTGGGCTCCTCTTCGCGGGAACCGAAAGCTCGCTGTACGTTTCGTTCGACGACGGCGACAACTGGCAGTCGCTCATGTTGAACCTTCCCAATACTTCGTATCGTGACATCACGTTCCACGGCAACGACATGATCGTCGGAACGTACGGCCGTGGTATCTGGGTGCTGGATGACTACGCCGTACTGCGCCAGGTTACCCCAGCGGTCGCCTCCGAGCCGGTACACTTCTTCAAGCCGGATGAAACGGTCCGGGTTCGACGCAACGTGAATGCGGATACTCCTTTCCCGCCAGAGGTGGCGCACGCGCTCAATCCACCGGACGGCGTGGTCTTCTACTATTCGCTCGCATCGCAACCATCTTCGCCGGTCACACTGGAAGTGATCGACGCGGCTGGCAAAGTCGTCCGTCACATGTCCAGTGTGCCGGAGAAACCGGTCAAGGAAGCCGCTGAGCCGCCGGAGCCGAATTTCTGGATCGCGCCACCACAGGCACTCTCTGCTGACGTCGGCACCAACCGCGGCAACTGGGACCTGCGGCACGATGCGCCGCCCGCTTTCTCGCACAGCTTCGAGATCAACGCGAACCCGGGCCTCACGCCAGCATCTCCCGAAGGACCAATGGCCCCTCCTGGCGTATATACGCTCAAGCTGAGCGTGGACGGCAAGACGTACACGCAATCAGTGACCGTAGTCAACGATCCTCGTTCGCCGGCAACCGTTGCAGCAGTACACGCTCAGCACGACCTGCTCATGAAACTCTACAACGGCGCCAAGGAATCCTGGGACGCGTACAATCAGGTCGAAGCAATGCGCACAGCCGTTGCGACAGCTACGAAGGCCAGCCCGCCGGGAGAGGCAGCATCGGCGCTCAAGGCATTTGACACCAGGCTCGAGGGAATTGCAGGATCCACCGCGGGCGGCCGTGGATTTTCGCGTGGCGGCCCACCGCCTCCACCAAATTTCGTCCGCGTGAATGGAGTCATGGGTCGCGAACTGACCGCGCTCGATAACGGCGACATGGCACCTAC
Source organism: Gemmatimonadaceae bacterium (assembly GCA_039924865.1). Taxonomy (GTDB): domain Bacteria; phylum Gemmatimonadota; class Gemmatimonadetes; order Gemmatimonadales; family Gemmatimonadaceae; genus Fen-1247. Next base: position 5,072 of record JBDTAB010000057.1, read on the forward strand.
GGCCGCGACACTACGCGGCTACGCGGCAGACTGCGCCCAGCTGGCAACAGTACTGAAAACGTGGCAGACGGCCAACACGAAGGACCTGGCGGCACTCAACGCCACCCTGGCACACAGCAGCGTCCCACCAATCCACGCCGCGGCGCCAGCGCTCACCGTTCCGGCCTGTGCCGCCGGCCTCTCAGCCCAGGACAGGCGGAGGGTGGAAACCCATACGGGAACCACGGTGTCTCATTCGAAAGCCGATGAGGACGAGGACGGCGAGAATGGTGGAGAGCCAATCTGAGCTGACGCGACGGCTAAATTGCCTGTGAATAGTTACTGAAGCCTGCAACCCGGAGCGACCATGGATCCTGATGTCATCAACTTTGCCGGCGTCATGGTCGTCATTATCGGTTCGCTCGCGGCCACCGGCTTCTTGGGCATCGCGTTTATGCGATTCTTCCACCGCGCCAAGATGCCGCGGGCTTTGCCGCCGGAGAAATTCGACGAACAGTTCGCTCAGCTTCAACAGTCGGTGGACTCCATCGCCGTTGAAGTCGAGCGGATTGCAGAAAGCCAGCGTTTCAGCACGCGGCTCCTGTCCGAAGCAAACCGCAGCGAGAATTATTCGGAGGATCGATGAGCTACAGTCGTGAAGAGTACGACTATTACCCAAGCCAGGGAGGCCGTGTGCACCGTACGTACAAGGCCGTAAAGGCAGGCGTAAGTTTCGGGTCCGCGCTAGCCATCGCAATTTCCTGGAGCGTACATCACTCCATCATTTGGGCCATCATCCACGGATTTCTCTCGTGGATCTACGTGGTGTGGTACGCAGTGACGCGGTAGATGGCGCGGAGTCCTACTCCACAGTAACCGACTTCGCCAGATTCCTCGGCTGGTCCACGTTCGAACCGCGCTTTACCGCGATGTAGTACGCGAGCAACTGAAGCGGTACTGATGCAAGTATAGGTGTTACCAGATCGAGCGATTCCGGAATCCGGAACTCGTAGTCAATCAGACCCTCAAGTGATGGCTCGGGCCGACTCGTGATCGCGATCACCTTGCCCTTGCGCGCCTTCACTTCCTGCACATTCGATACGACCTTCTCGAAAACAGAATCGTGCGGCGCGATGAACACTACAGGCATCATCTCATCGATCAGCGCAATCGGACCGTGCTTCATCTCCGCCGCCGGATACCCCTCCGCGTGGATGTAACTGATCTCCTTGAGCTTGAGCGCACCTTCCAGAGCCGTCGGGAAATTGTAGCCGCGTCCGAGGTAGAGAAAATTGGACGCGCGCTTGAATTCCTCCGCAACCTCTTCGATCTCTTCCGCGCGGTCGAGAATGTTCTGGACCTGCGCGGGGAGCGCCTGTAGTGCTTCGACTATCTCGCGACCGCGCACCGGCGAGAGAGCGCGCAACCGCGCCAGCTTGAGAGTGAACAGAAGAAGCGCCGTCACCTGGCTCGAGAACGCCTTGGTCGACGCAACGCCGATTTCCGGACCGGCATGGATGTAGGATCCACCGTCCGACTCGCGCGCGATCGTCGATCCCACAACGTTCACGATTCCCATCGTGCGCGCACCGCGATGCTTCGCCTCACGCATCGCCGCAAGCGTGTCAGCCGTTTCGCCAGACTGTGAGATCACGATGCACAACGTGCGTTCGGTCACCACGGTATTTCTGTAACGGAACTCGGAAGCGTATTCGACCTTCGTCGGAATGCGCGCCAGATCTTCGAGCATCATGCCGCCAATCAAGGCCGAGTGCCAGCTCGTTCCGCAGGCCGTCAGGACGATGTTGTCGAAACGAAGCAGTTCCTCATCCGTGAGATTCAGGCCGCCTAGCTTTGCCGTTCCAGTATCGGCTAGCAGACGCCCGCGCATGGTGTTCTCGATCGTTTGCGGCTGCTCAAAGATCTCCTTGAGCATGAAGTGCGCATAGCCGCCACGCTCAATCTGCCCGAGATCCCAGTCCACTTTGCTGATGTTACGACGCATCTCGCGCGCATCGTTGTCGAGCACGCGGTATCCGTTGCGATCGAGCACCGCGACATCGCCATCATCCAGATATACGACCTGTCGCGTATGCGAGAGAATCGCCGAGACGTCACTCGCGACATAGTACTCGCCCTCGCCGAGCCCAATCAGTAGGGGGCTTCCCTTGCGGGCAGCGACGAGCTTATTGGGGTCCCTGCTCGAGATAACAGCAATGCCGTAAGTCCCCTCGACCTGGGACAGTGCGTCCATCACGGCCTGTTCAAGAGAGTCTTCGTAAGCCTCCTGAATCAGATGCGCCAGCACCTCCGTATCGGTCTCTGAAACGAACTTGTAACCCAGTGCCTGAAGCTTGGTGCGGAGCAGCGCGAAGTTCTCGATGATTCCATTGTGGACCACCGCAACGGTTCCGTCCATGGAGACATGCGGGTGCGCATTGCACTCTGTGGGTGCCCCGTGGGTGGCCCAACGTGTGTGGGCTATCCCGACGTTCCCCGAGAGCGGCATCGTGGCCAATACGGCCTCGAGCTTGGAGATCTTCCCGGCAGCCTTTCGCGTTTCCACGCCATTTCCGTTCATAACTGCGATCCCGGCGGAGTCGTACCCCCGGTATTCCAACCGCTTGAGGCCCTCCAGTAGCAGAGGACTCGCACCCTTGTCACCGATGTATCCGACTATTCCACACATTCAAAAGTCTTTTGTTTGGGAAAACGCCACCAGCTTTGGCGGGCTGGCGCACTAGCCCAATTTAGGTATCGGGAGCATGGCGGGCCATGCCGCAAACGAAAAGCGCGCGGAATCCGGGCGAGAGCCCGGTTTCCGCGCGCTGCCCAGATCGGCCGCTACGGCTTGGCGACCGGCTCCGTCTTTGCCGGAGGTTCTACATGTGCCGGCGTTCCCACGGTCGACGTCGACCTTGGCGGCGTACGAAGCGACTCCCTGATCTCGCGCTGCTCCGTTTGGCTTCGCTGAGCCGCCGAACGGGATGGAGCGCTAACGGGAGAGCCCTCTGCTTGGGGCGTCGGCGAAAGGCGCGGGTTGGGTGCGAGCTGCGGATTCGGCGAAAGTTGAGGGTTGCGGCCCACAACCTGACCCGACTCGCCTCGGTCGGCAGCCTCTCTGCCATGGATTTCTCTGGCGCGGCGATTATTGGCGCCGCGATCAGTCACCTCGAGCTGGACTCCTGGAGCGACTTTGCTCGAATACGTCACCTTGTCAGCCGCCGGCGCGGATGGTTCGCCGTTGGCGACGGTGTACGTTGCCCGACCTGGCTGCCCAGCCGCCAGCCCGCGATCTGGCGCTTCCTGTCGCTTGCCGACAATCGTTGGCATTACCGTCACAGAATCCGCGTGGGCTACCCTCAAGCCTGCACCCGTGAACCCAGGCGCCGAGATTTGAGCCGACGCTGTCGTCTTCACGTTCACTTTTGGAGGCGTTACGGGCCGCAGCTTCGCGTCACCGGGACAGCCAACGAATGCATAGTTCTCAGGAACTGAGAGTGCGCTGCCGTTCGCGCATACCACGAGCTTCATCCGTGGCCGTTCACTCTTGACGAGGCTTCGCTCAGTCGCGCTCGGCGGCCAGAGTGTGTACACATCGGCGTCCCACGACTGATCGTCGCCCAGCGCAATCGCGTTGTTCACGATGCCATCGAAGGCGACGTCAGAATAAAACGATCGCGCGCTCTGTTCACCAACAGCGCTCGCAAGCCGCATCGGACGGTGCACGTACTGGGCGACGTCCAGCGGGTGGCGTGATGCAATTACGTAGAGATACGCGGGGCCGGCAACCCTGGGCCCGAGTACTACGTTGTAGGAGTCATCGTCAAATGATTTGCCGATGAGCTGATCTGCGTGATAACCAGCCCTCT
>JBDTAB010000058.1:0-6319 GCA_039924865.1 Gemmatimonadaceae bacterium
CGTGCTTCAGCGCTTCACGCATTGCATCTGAACTGAGCAGATGACTCGTTGTCTGATCACGCGCCCACGGAACCGGGAACTGAATTGCGCCTCCGTCCCCTTCCACGATATCGTGAATTGCGAACAAGCCGCCGGGCTTGATTACTCGATGCATCTCGTTGTACAGTCCGCGCCTGTCGTGGATGTTCATCGCGACATGTTGCGTCCATGCGTGGTCGAAGCTCATGTCATCGTACGGTAGATCAACCGCGTCCGCTACCGCGAAGTGTGTCACATTGGCGAGTCCAGCGCGTTCCGAAAGCATGATCGCAGCTTCGATGAACGATGGAGTAAGATCAATTCCCGTGACGTTTGCGTCGTACGTAGCCGCGAGAAAGCGGCTCGAGCCACCGATGCCGCATCCGACATCCAGAATACTCGCGGAAGGCGCAAGCTTCATCGCATCCGCTAGCTCGCGCGATGCGGTAAGCCCTCGCACGTGGAACTGGTCCAGAGCGGCGAGTTCCTGCCACGGCACCACGCCCTCGCCCAGGCCCGCCCTCTTGAGTGCATCATTGATGCGCACAGTCAGCGGCGCCGCGCCATAATGCTCGATGACCGACTCGGCATTGGCGCTGCGTTCAGGGTCTCTGGGTGGCTGGGTCATCGTCCCTCGTGGAATGAGTGTATTGCGCGTGACGGCTCGGCCGAGCCGAATTGGAGCCATGAATATGCAACGAATGGCCGGCATTGTGGTATTAAAAGGGATCATGACAGACATGAAATCATTCCTGCGTTCCACTGCCGCACCCATCGCGCTCCTCGTCGCCGCGCTCGCTACTGGCGCCGTGATTGGCTGTGGTCCGTCCGGGCCGGAGGATGTCCAAGCTGCCGGATTGGACACTACGAGCGTCGTGAATGTATCCGCTGTGACTGGCAACTACGTGAAACCGAGTGACGCTGTCATTCGCGACAAGCTCACATCACTTCAGTACGACGTCACACAGAACAAGGGTACCGAGCGGGCGTTTCATAACAGCTACTGGGATAACCACGCCGCCGGTATCTACGTCGATAGAGTGTCCGGTGAGCCACTATTCAGCTCGCTCGACAAGTACGACTCACACACCGGCTGGCCAAGTTTCACCAAACCTCTCGAGCCTGCGAACATTCGGCGTGATGCAGACAGAGGCCTCGGCTTCCCGCGAATCGAGATTCGATCAGTGCGCGGCGACTCGCACCTCGGTCACATCTTCAACGATGGGCCGCCGCCACTCGGTATTCGGTACTGCATGAATTCCGCGTCACTCAAGTTCGTTCCTGTGTCGCAGCTCGAAGCAAACGGATACGGAAAATACCTTCCGCTGTTTCAGTAGTCGGTATGTAGGCGCAAAGCCGCATCGCGGTGAGCGCTGATCGCGTCGGGTCGGATTTCATCGTCGGTTGAATGTTCAGGCTTCACTCGACAGGCTTCACTCAACTTGTTGCGCTACCCACCAAGTCGTTCCGCCAGCGTCCCGAAAGCCGCCACGCTTGTCCTCGTCGCCCTTCGTCATCGGCTCCTGAATGGACGTTGCGCCATGGGCAATTGCGAGTTGAAAGGTTGCGTCAACGTCTTTCACATACACGTGTACATTGCTTGCGATGGCCGGCCATCCTTCGACTCCGTCGGTAAGCATCACCACCGTATCGTCGATGCGCACTTCACCATGCTGGATCCTGTCGTCGCCACCGTGAATGCGTAACGGAACCGCACCGAAGACCGCGACGAGAAAATCGATTGTAGCCTGCGCACCGTTTACGGTCAGGTAGGGCGCAACGGACGTGTAGCCTGTCGGTTTGTAGCTCATGGTGTGACCTCAGGTATTTGATGAATTCGCCGGGAGCAAGGAATCGTGTGACGATCTGCGAAACTATCGCGATCCCGCTCCTTTTTCCACGTTGATGCGACAGAGCGGGCGGCGAGGCATGGCGTCTGCACAGAGTCATCCATGCACAGGAGCGATGTAATGCACATACCGAACGGGCTAAAGACGATCGCTAGCAAGTTCACGGTCGACGAGACGGTGACTCGGGTGAAGGACATACTAAGAGCGAAGAAGGTGACGCTGTTCGCGCTGATCGACCACTCCGGCGAGGCGGCAAAAGTGGGGCTCGACATGCCGCCGACCAAATTGCTGATCTTCGGCAATCCAATCGCTGGCACCCCGGTCATGCTCGCGGCCCCAACCGCCGCGATTGACCTGCCGCTCAAGCTGTTGGTCTCAGAGGACGCGAGCGGCGAGGTCTGGATCACGGTGAATACGGCGGACTACCTGTGCACACGTCACGATGTGCCCGAATCCCGCAGTGCGATTCTCTCCGCCGCCGAAGCTGTCGCGACTGCAGCCGCGGGCTGACGCACCTGGAGCCTGGCGCGGGCGTTCGGAAAGATCTTGTGGTTGCCGCAGTGGGTACACAAAGGGGCACGAGCGGAAATACGCCCGTGCCCCTTTGTGTACCCACTTGTATCGCGACCTAGTGCAGCGACGCCAACTTCACGTCCTTGTGGCCAAGCGCCTGCGCAACATCGTACATCGCCTGGTTGAGGACCTTGTGAGTGTTATCGTCAGCCGCATGGCCGGACTTGGCATCAATATCCGCCATCACCTGGACGTGCAGAGGATGCGAAAGCGCCTTGTCAAATAGATATCCCGACCAGAACGTCCCATCTACCGTGCCTGCCTGTACCAGTGCGGTAGCTAGTTTTGCGCCGTGGAGATCAGCCGGAGGAGCCGGCAACTTGACACCCTTCTCGGTCGCCCGCTTGAGGCCGTCCTTGACGGCAAACGTCATCCCGCCAACGAAGTCGTCAACCGACTTCTTGCCATACTGCTTGGTTAGTTTGGCCACCTCGGCGTTCACAGTCTTCTCGCCGAGCATGGAAACCAGCGCCGTCGCGAAGCTGAAGTGTTCGGCGCCGCCTCCAGCCTTCACCAGCGCCGCCGTCGCACCAAGCGCCGGCTCTCCGTTGTAGATCGGGCCGCCGAACCAGTTGGTTGTCGCGGTTCCGTAAGTGTTCGGAGCCGGTGTCGTCTGCGCGGTCACCGCCGTACCACCAAACGCAAGCCCTGCGGCAACCAGCGCAGTGGCAAGCGTGTTCAATCTCATGCTGATCATTCTTTTCTCCTGAATCTTGATCGAGCTGCGTACACTATTAACATAAGCATTCATCATGCCCAGTCAGGCCGGGCAACACGGCAAGAACGACCTCATCTGGTAGCACGCTGGCGCAGCAAGTGCTTCGAATCGACTGTACGGTGCCGGACTCAAGTCGATGATAGAAACCAACCTCCTTCACGATGGTCTCGCGATCTGCGAACCCAAGCTGCTCGAGTGTCAGTGGATAATGACCGCTGCGGCCCACCGTCGTACGCTACTCAGGCCGCGCCCCGGAGAGAATGCGGTGTCAGACTCGCTTCTGTCACAGACACGACAGGTGGGCAGTGTAGACTCCGGAGGACAAGTGTGTTGAGGCATGAACATCACGGAGGCACGGTGAACGGGATTAGGCGAACAGCCGGTGCGACCATGCTGGGAGTTGCGGTGATCGTTAGCGCCGCGTGTTCACGTTTTACGCCGCCACCACCGATGTCTGCGCCGTCGCCAGGTATCGATGCTAAGCTGTTGGGCAGATTCGATCACATAATTGTCGTCGTGCTGGAGAACGAGAATGCACCGACGGTGCTCGCCGTTCCTGCCATGAATACCCTGGCACAGCGCGGCGTACTCCTCGCTAACTACTACGCGTTGGCGCACCCGTCGTACCCGAACTACGTAGCTCTCGTTTCTGGGCACACATTCATGGACGGAGGCCCGCGCGTGAGGCACGACCCCGATGCGTATCGCGCGCTGGATCTGGGCGACGCGCAGCTTGAGATCGATGCACCCACCGTCATCGACGGGCTTGAGGCGAAGGGACTCTCGTGGGATGTCTTCGCCGAGGACTACCCGGACATCAGTCGTGCGCCAGCCCGATGCGATTTCCGCCGACAGAGCGGGCTGTACGCGCGAAAGCACGTCCCGTTTCTCAGCTTCGCCGAATTCAGGGCGCATCCTGCGTGGTGCCAGCACGTGCGCAACCTTCGGTGGCTCTCCAAGGACTCACTGGCTGCCTACACTTTCATAGCTCCCAACCTCAAGCACGACGGGCACGATGCACCGCTCGATACGGCTGTGACATGGCTTACCACATTCCTCAAACCGATTCTCGCCGACTCGGCGTTTATGCAACGTACGCTTGTGGTTGTCACCTTCGACGAGGCGGCTAATCCGCTGGCGGAGGTCCTATTCGGCAATCAGCCGAACAGGGTCTACACGGTGATGTTGGGCGGCATGCTGAACGGACATCGATCGGCCCGAGTCTACAGCCATCTGAGCCTGCTTCGAACGGTAGAGGACAACTTTGGACTGGCGCATCTTGAACCGGCGGACGTCGTGCCGATCACTGACGTGTGGCAGGCGGTACCACTCACGCAGTGATGCACCGCGCAACGCCGTTTCACCGCGCGTAGAACTCGATAATCAGCGCCTCAGTTACCGGAAACGGTACGTCCGCTCGAGCCGGCATCGCTATAACACGACCGGAACACACATCGTCAGGATCACGCAACAGATAGCTCGGCAACCGCAACGATGGACCTTTTTCGGCGACAGCGCGCAGTGATTCGCGCTCCCGCGCGCGCGTACCCAGCGAGATTGTCTCACCTGTATCGAGCAGGTAGCTCGGTCGGTCCACGCGCTGATCGCCAACCCGGATGTGCCCATGCGATATGAGCTGGCGCGCGGCTGGAATAGTGCGCGCGAAGCCGAGCCGGAAGACAACATTATCAAGGCGTCGCTCCAGTAGCGTGAGCAGACTCTCGCCGGTGTTGCCGGGTAGTGCACGCGCGGTTGCCAGGTATCGCTCCATCTGGCCTTCGGTGACGCCGTAATTGAAGCGCACCTTCTGCTTCTCGTCCAACCGGATTCTGAGCGCGCTGTGTCGGCGCCGCGTAGTCTTGGCGCCATGGTCGCCCGGCGGTAGCGGGCGACGATCTGCGGTTTTACTGGTGAGGCCCGGCAGCTGAGTGCCGAGCCGGCGAAGTACTCTTACACGGGGACTACGTACTGGCATGCTGGTATCCGTTTCCTTTGAAAGACGCTGAAAGACGCCGATCGTGCGGCGTCCGATTGACGTGACTGCTCGGTGCATGTATGTGTGTGCTACGATGAAGCCGGAATGCACCGGCGCAATTATGTGATTGCGCCGAGTGATTCGAGGAACGGGCAATCGCCAGTCGGGCCACAATCGCCTGTGCATCTGCCAGCCAGGTGATTCAGGGCGTCCCGAATGTGCTCGAGATCGTGAATCCGGCTTTCGACCTCTTCTATCTTGGCGCGCGCGCGCTCCTTGACCGCATGAGCTGGCGTATTGGGGTCCAGACGCAGCGCCAGCAGCTCGGTGATCTCGTCCAGCGTGAAGCCCAACTCCTGCGCTCGGCGGATGAACCGCAACCGATTTGCCGTGCTTCCATCGTATTCACGGTAGCCTGGCTCACTACCGCGGGGATCTTCCAGCAGCCCGCGGCGCTCGTAGTAACGAACGGTCTGAATGTTCACGCCAACATCGCGCGCCAATTTACCGATCTTCATCTGACTTCCGTGTGCTGTGCACGGGCTGTTCACTACGACTGTTGTCCGTGGGCGTGCCAGGTAGCATAGTCGGCCCGTCGGCCACCCTCTCGGGCACCACGCGATGGCCACTTTCGGACACGATACCGGCCATCTCGCCCCACACATCCCACCCACAGCACTCGCTCTTCGCTGTCGTCATCCGTACCCCCGGACGTAATTCGTGCAGCCTGCTATTCTGCCACGAATTAATGATAAACTCTATACCATGGTATAGAGTCAAGGGGTCCTTGAAGGATACGGGACCGACTGTCCCCCCTTTCCGCGCGGACCCGTCGCATTAGCGTCAGTGCACTGACGGAAATCCGGGGATTCTTCCGACATTGTACGTCACGCCGGCGTAAATGGCGTTACCTGTCATACTGCGAACATTGAGAATCGCGCCAGCATCAAGCACCAGCGATGGCTGCACTTGATACGTAGGCCCGAAAAGGAAGCCAATAGACGTGGCCACGCCAGCTGGTCCGGCAGTCGCTGGATAGCTGAACACTTCGGCGACGCCGCCTAGCGGGCCGTCTATCGGTGTTCCGAATGAAGCCGTCAACAGCGTCGCGTTGATCGGTGCGACAGAACCATCGCCCGAGCGCCGTGTGTATCCAGCGTTGAGATCGAGTTCGCCCGCGCCAAT
>JBDTAB010000059.1:0-2695 GCA_039924865.1 Gemmatimonadaceae bacterium
GGTTTCGAGGTCCGGTCCAACCCGGCACCGGCTGGATCGGCTCTTCGATCGGGGTGTGCGCAGGAAACACCGACTCGGCTGCTTTCTCGCCAACGACGGCCGCGGCGTGAATGAGCGTCTGTTCGGGACTTTCGGCGGCGAGCGTATAGGCCATCCGGTTTAACAGATGGATCGAGTTCACCGCCTGCCAGCGCTCCGGTCGCACGTGGAGCAGCTTGTACTCGATCGGATAATCGGCTGGTGGGAGCCCGTCGATATATGCGTTGATTCCCGCCGCATACGCATCCATGGTCCTGCGCGATGTTCCATTGGGGTCAAGCGCCGCAAATTTCAGTTCCGCCGCGCGCGGCATGCCGAGTTGGCGCGTGGTTTCGTCTGCGTCGAGCGCGACCGGCCCAACCAGTTCCGTCAGGCGTCCCGTGGCAGCTCGCGTCTGGATGTCCAGTTGGAACAACCGGTCCCGAGCGACAACGTATCCGAGGGCGCGATAGGCGTCCTCTTCAGTCGTCGCGAAGATGTGTGGAACGCCGCGCGCGTCGTAGCGGACGTCCACGGGGCCGGCGAGCCCAGGGATATCCGCCATCGCAGTCCGGCGAAGCACGGCGTCTTCCGCGTTCGCCCAGGCGCCGTGCGCCGGATCCAGTAATGCCCCAAGGGGCGGCAGCATTCCCACCGGTCGAGCGCCGACATAGAATGTGGCGGCGAGGGCCACTGCGGCCGCAACTGCCAGGGTAAGTGCTAACGGTTTCGATGTCATGGTCAGGTGGGATTAAGATATCGAATGAGGGGCGACCTGCTTATTCCGGACGAAAGCACGGGCGCCGTCCTATCACGGCGCCGGCGATCTGTGAATCCAACTGAACGCTTTATGCCTCCTCGGCATCCAATCCCCAGTACTTCAAACCGACGGCTGACGGAACAGCGAACGACGTCAACAAGAACCCAGAGAGATTGCCCGTACCTGAAAGCGATGTCGGCGCGTGAGTGAAGCACACCTGATTACTCGGGTGCTTGCGGGCGACCGATTGGCCGGCCGCGAGCTATACGACGTGCACGCACCGCGAGTGTTTCGCCTGGCGTACAGCATGACGCGTGACGAAGATCTCGCGCGCGAATGTACTCAGGATGCTTTTGTTCGCGCGTTTGCAAGGCTGGACACGTTCCGTCAGGAAGCTGCGTTCGCAACATGGATTCACCGAATCACTGTATCGACCGTACTGCAATGCCTGAGGACCAGGCGCCGCGCCGCCGCACGTTTCGTGAACATCGATGATGCACGAGATATCGCCATTGAAGACAACACGCGCGATGTCGAGTTGATTGCTCGACTTGAACAGGCAGTAGATGAATTGCCGGAGATCCACCGTACCGCGCTCATCATGCACGATGTAGAGGGATACACGCACGCTGCGATCGCTGACGTACTCAACATTCCCGAAGGCACATCGAAGACAAGAGTTGCCCAGGCCCGCGCAAAGTTGCGAGAAACACTGATGCTGTTGAGAGAACGATGACCTCCATGGATGGAGATGGTACCGAGATGGAAGAAGAACGCCTGAACGAGATGATCCGACAGACCCTCGCGAGTTCACGAATGCCGCCCGCGCCGCCGCTCGACGCGATGTGGGACGTGATCGAGCGCAGGGCGTTTGATGAAACTCCGCCGCTAGTAGTACCAATCCACGCCCCTGCGAGATGGGCGAGATGGATCACACCAGCACTCGCCGCGGCCGCAATGCTCTTCGGCGTCGGGCTCGGCTGGTCGATCGCGCCGCGAGGAAGTGTCGTTACGCGTGTAGTGACGCTGCCTCCATCGCGCGCTACGACCGCAGGTGCTGGTGGCGCAGCGATTACGCCGCCCGCTAAGAGCGATGCATCTGTGACAGTGAATCCGGTCCAGGCTACCAGTGTCGCAAAGAAGTCATCGACACCGAATGCGAGCCATGTGAATTCGCTGGCCGAGCTTCCGGCAAAATCCGGCACCGCAAGCCCGACGGCGAGACTTGCTTCCAACCTGGACGACATCGGCGGAAGCGACATGAGCCGCTATCTCATTCACACAGCAGCGTTGCTCGCAGCGCTTCCATCGAATCGCACAGCCGCGACGACAGATACGTCTATAACGAGCCGGGCCGGCGATCTACTGACCCAGACTCATCTGCTGCTCGATTCAAGAGCTGGCAGGGACCCCACTCTCCACAAGCTGCTGGAAGACCTGGAGTTGGTACTTGCGCAGGTCGCGCTCCAGCGAAGCAATGCCGATCTGCAACTCATCCATCAGGCAATAGCCGTTCGTGACGTACTGCCGCGCGTGCATGACGCAGCGGTTGAAGCCAGCATAACCGAGTGAGGACACACTGACAATGCACACATATCTTCGAATCGCGACTGTACTTTCAATTGCATCCGCAACCTGCCTGAGCGCACCAGGTGTGTCCGCGCAGACTGTACGAGTTCCTCCGCCGCCACCCGCTGCGCCATCACAACCGCCCGCTGCGCCACGACAACCGCCCGCACCTCCAACGGTGTCGCTTGGCATCGACGGATCCAACTGGCTTCTGCTCGATGAGGCGCGCGACAATGCGTTCGCGGCATCGCGTGATGCTGTCGACCGGGCGCGGGACATTACGAGCAATCTCGATTTGCAGGGGTCCGGTATGCCAATGAATCTCGACTTCGCACCGGCGATGGCGTC
>JBDTAB010000060.1:0-5747 GCA_039924865.1 Gemmatimonadaceae bacterium
CTCCCCACCGCGGAGCGAAGAGCGCAGACCGCGTCCACCAGCACGCGGACGTGATGCTCAGGCGCCTCGCAAGGACTTCCGCGGGCCGCCACGCAACGGACCGCGGCCAGATCGTGGGGAGCGCAAGGAGTGGACGCCCCGTCCTCCGAGAGGCGCTTCGGCTGGCGCTGACGATCGGCGAGAACGGAATCTTGGTCGAGGCCCTCGATCGAGCGGAACGAGCCGCGACGATCGTGGCGGGCGGCCTAGTGGCCCTCCGCGCCGCCCCCGTCCCTTCGATCGCTAAACTGGGATAGGTCGAATGGGCGCGGGCTACCAGCATACCGGCGGCTGGATCGAAGTCATTGCTGGCGTAATGTTCAGCGGGAAGAGTGAAGAACTCATCCGGCGAATCAGACGCGCACTAATCGCGCGCAAACGCGTGCAGGTGTTCAAATCACGTCTTGACGAACGTTACGCCGGCATCAATGCGATATCGAGTCACGACGGCCGCACTGTGGAGGCGATACCCATCGACACCTCCGCGCAGATTGCGCAGCGACTCGATCCTGCCGCGCAGGTGATTGGGATCGACGAGGCACAGTTTCTGGACGCGGGAATCGTCCAACTCGTGACCACGCTGGCGGGAACTGGGCGCCGCGTGATCATCGCCGGCACCGACACCGACTTTCGTGGCGAGCCGTTTGGTGCCATGCCGCAGCTCATGGCTGTAGCCGAAAGCGTGGACAAGCTGAATGCGATCTGCGTTCTGTGCGGCGGCCCTGCTACCCGAAACCAGCGGCTCATCGACGGGAAACCGGCACCATACGAGAGTCCGCAGATAATGGTTGGCGCCGCCGACAAGTACGAAGCGCGATGCAGGATGTGCCACAGCGTTCCTCACGCTGATGCGGCACAGGTTCGGCTGTTCTGATCAGCGCATGACAAAACATGGCCCTGGCAACTGCCAGGGCCATGTTTTGTGCATTGAATCACGACAACGGTTGCGAATGATCAGGGAGTAAGTGACCGGAAAAGCGCACCCACGTCAAAGCCTGCCGGATCGATCTCATAGTAACGGTTGTCCGTGTACCGGCCGGTCGTCGGGAAGTACGGTGGCGGATTGTACAGGGCACACTTGTCGTAGCTGTAACGCTTCGTAAAACCCTGCCCGCTGGAGAGGCCAACGGCGCCACGCTCTTTCTGGATAATCCCGCCGGTGAGGAAGAGGCAACCACGGCCGTTGTTCGTTGCGTCGCAATCGTTGGCGTTGGTCGGACCGCTGTCATAGTTCTCCGCGCCGAACGCTGTGTTAAGCGCCATTACGACGCCCTGGATGAACACGTCCTTGGTGTCATCCATATTGGTGTAGCCAACTCCAGAAATATTTGGCGGATCTTGCAGCAAATTGTCAGCTACGAGAATGTCGTTCCCGGAAATAATTCCGAACATGTCAGCCGTACAATTATTCAGCGACGGATCCGTGACGTACTTGGTATCGCGAAGTATCGCGACGCTCCCCGTGGCGTACAGGGTCACGCGTCCGCGAATGGTACCGCTCACACCTGTAGTGCCGCCCACGTAGATGACGCCCTTTGTGCCCGGATTGAGGCCGCGGTACAACGGAAAGAGATACGGTGCTTCGGTCGGGTAGAGAGCGGAGAGCTGCGACGATACCGTTCCACCGAAGGTCTTCCAGTAACCCATCGGATTGGCCGAGGTTGCCGGATAGAACGTCGTGCTATCACCCGCTATGTTTTGCACGGCGGCCATGATCCACGATCCGCCCAGCGAGCGTGCCTTTAACGTGTCAGTTGTGTACGCGGCTGTGGATCGGTAGCTGACGGCACGCAGGTTCGGATCGCCGCCGAGGTAGCAACGAGCCGTGGACTGCCCCAGCGTGGCTTTCTCTCGCGTTGAGGCGGTCGTGCTCGTGAGGTTGTTTTTTTGTGTGGTGGTGTAGTAACCCGACGGAGCAGCGTCGAGCGCCTGCCGGAACCACTTCCTTGTGTTCTCCGACATCGGCACAAAGGCCGGGCGAGAGGGTGATCCGAGTCCAGTTCCGGTATTCGTAAAGATGTAGGTTGCGCCGCAATTATCCGCCTTGGAACTCAGGTCACCGCGGAGCCAATCCGCGCCGGCATTGCTAACGTACACCCGAAAGAATCCGTCATCTGCTCCATTGATCGGTAGGCCTGTGCTGCCTCCGCCGCTACCGCCATTGAGAGGACGCGCAACGAATTCGATGCGCATCCTTGCGTCGCTAACCGCACCGCTGGTAGGAGCCGCAAACTTGAACCCACCCGACGCAGCATAGCCGGCCAGATCCGTCAGGGCAGTATTGTTCGGCAGCGAGATCGGCCTCTGGTTTTCCGAATAGCCGACATCGAATGTTCCGTAACTCTTGCCCGAAATGGTGGACGAAGTACCCACGCTTCCGTGGAACCTCGCGCCACCCGACGCAATGTGTATCTGGTCGTTGGACCAGACGGGCCCCCACAACTGGTCGTTGTTGTTGAAGTAAATGGTGCTTCCGCTGTTCGATTCGTTATTCGACCAATACGCGAACTTTGCGAAGCTCTCCTGGGCCAGTTCCAGCCGGCGGACGACCTGTGCGCCAGCCAGATTCTTGGCGACGGCTACGACGCTTACGAAGCGCCCGAACTGCCCTGTATTGGAACTCGTCGGCCCGATATACATGCTGGCCGTGATGCCTGGCAGCGCGTTGCCATCGGCATCCTTCACAGGTGCGTTGTTCAGAACAGTAGTGTAGCCGGTATCTGGCGCTGCATACGGGTCAAAATTGAGCGTGCTCTTCCCCATCGCGAGCACAGCTTCGTCAGCGTAGCGCATGTTGCGCTCCTGATCGTACGTCAGCGCGAGCATCTGATCATTCGCACCGAGATAGATCGCAGACGTAGCGAGACTCGCGAGTGACAGCGTGAGCACGAGCGTGAGTATCAGCGCCGAACCGCGGCGCTCGAAGCCACGCCTCATGGTTCGGCGACTCTTCCACGTGCGAATTTTCTTCGCCAGGACAGAAAGGTGCTTAGCGTACATCATTCCCCCGTTTACGGTACGGTTACTTGACTGGTTGTAGAAACTGGCGAGAACTGACCGCCGCAATCTTCGGCGGAAACGCCGTACACCCATTGTTCGCCCGAGTTCACCTGGGTGTCCGTAAAGCTGTAATTCGAGAGGCCGGCAGGGACGGCTGCCAACGGATCGGCAAACGCGGCCGTGATCAGACGCCGGTAAATCACGTACTTCTCGACATCCTTCTCGCCACTGTTTTCATCAACAGCGGGATTCCACGACAGAATGACCTTCCCTGCCAATGCGGCCGCGGAGACTGTCTGGCTGAACACCGGAGCCTCACCGCAGGTTGCGTGGTTCAGAAGCCCCGCATTGAGGAGACGGATCGAAGCATCGACTGTGCGCTTTGAAGTGGTGCCATCGCGCTCTATGAAGCTTCCAGTGAGATGGACCGTGAGAAACCGGATCTGGTCGGTGAGCGACGAGGACGCCGTGTCATCTGGTGATCCGTGCACGGCGACGTGAAACGCTGGAAGTGACGAAGTTGGCACGTCCTGCACGATCCCCGATCCGTCGATGACCCGATAGGTAAATGGCGGCTTGCTGGGGTCTATGATGAGCCCGCGAGCGAGAGTGTCTACTGGCATTGCGTTGACACGACGAAATAGCGCGTATCGTCCGTTGGAGCCCGGACTGTTGTCGGGCGCGACCCAGAACGAAATCGTTTCCGCGGCACTCGGGGCGCTCGCGCCTCGATAGTATGAAGTCGTCGGCCACGTGACAGACGAGAGAGGAAGCGTGACCTGGTGCGCCGGTGTCATGCTCATTGTCGCACCGACAGGAAGATCCGGATCGTAGTAAACCGCGCCGAAAGCGCCGCCTTCAGACGCAGTGTCGCGGGACGCATAGTCGGCGTCGAAGGTTACGGCGTACGGATCAGCCTGGATGAGCAGTGGCTGCTGGTCTGATACGCCGGCTCCAGCAACGCGAATCTGACGCTCGATAGTGGAAATCGCGAAACGCACGTTCTGCTGCGCGTCCGAGACACCAGCGGTGCTCCCCATTGCGCGAACCTGCGTACGGAACAGCGGCACGGCCATCGCGAACACCAACAAAAGGATGGTGATCGAAATCATTATCTCGAGCAGTGTGAAGCCTGCTCGAGTCGTTCGCGCTGACGCAACGGTGTGAGAGCGAGATTTTGGCATTCGCGTCACCTCAGTAAGCCGCTATGATTGTCGTTCGCCTGACCGGTGTATCGAGTCGCGGATTTGATACGACCACTGTAACGGTCTTGTAGTCGTATAAATCGGACGCTCCGCCACCGGTATGCGAGACGACTGTTGCCCGCGTGAATCCGACGTACGGCGAATCCAGAGCAACAGTGCCCGGGAACGTCGTATCGATGGCGGAGTAGCGCGGCGAATTCTTGATGGCTTCGAGACGCTGTGACGCGAGCTCGCTCGCGGTATTCTTCACGTCGCTCACTGCCACGATGTGCGCAAACTTACCCATGAATCCCGCGATGCTGAGCGTCGCGGTTGCGAGAATTGTCACCGCTATCATCACTTCGATAAGCGACATTCCCTTTCTTGCTCCGGTGTTCATAATCCAGCTCCTAGCCAGGTGCTTCCGGTATAACGATAGAATTGCACGCGTCCCGTCGCTTGCCGGACGTGGATCGCGCGCATATCGGTCAGGTCGGATCTGTACGACGAGATGTAAAGTTCCAGTTCACTGCTGAGCGCGCCGTCGCGGTGGTAATACACAGTCGGATAGTTGTCGCGAGTCACGAGATTATTGCCAACAACGGATCCGGTGGCGTTCATCTGCACTCCGACGGGTGGAATAACGAAGCGATCGGTTTCTTCGAGTGCCTTCCAGTGGACTTCTTCGCCGGCGTCGTACTGATGGTTGTTGTTTAGATCGTACACGATGCGAATTTCCTTGCCGGCGGTGTCGAAGCTTACCATCACGTCGGTCTGTCGCACGATCGCGAATCGTTGTGCCTGCTGAAGAGCGCTCTGGACGGTACGCATCCCGGCATCCGCGTCGAATTGAGCGGCCCGAATGCGCGGAATCGCCAACGCGGCAAGAATGCCGACGATGGTCATGACGATGAGCGTCTCGATGAGTGTGAAGCCCGAACGATGGGATTTCGGCATGCTGAGAAGGTAGGGTTTCCGCCTCCGCCCAGTCGTCACCCTGCCGGACGGAGGTGTCACTAAATGCGAGTATCGGCGTCCTCTGTAACAACCAAAGCGTTCCGGACAAACCTGCATGAGCGTAATCCTCACTCTGATCAAGCATCCTGGCCGACTCGCGCGGCTACGGTCGGCAGCGCGCGACAGCCATACGGTCATTCCTTGCGAAAGCTGGGATCAAATGTTTGCCACTTGCGACGGGCGGCTGGTCCACGCCGCGGTCCTCGATCTCGAAACGGCCTCCAAGCCGACGTTCGACTCCATTCGGCGATTCAAACGGATGAACCCCAACGTCGCACTCATTGCATACACGACTTACTCCCTGGATTCGGCACATCACATTTTTGATGCCGGACGGTATGGATTCGAAGCTCTGGTTATTGCCGACCTGGACGATGGACCGTCGGCGTTCACGCATGCGATCGAGCACGCAACTGCTCGCGGTGCCGCCGCGATGGTCAAGGGCGCCCTGAAACCCGCGGCAGACCCGATCGCCACCGACGCCCTGCTCACGACGATCACGCGGGC
>JBDTAB010000061.1:0-5653 GCA_039924865.1 Gemmatimonadaceae bacterium
GTCAGTGCGACGATGATAGCGAGCGATGAGAGCAGCAACCGATTGGCGAGTCTCACGCGTTCTTCGGCATTGTCAGATTCATGCGATAGCCGAAGCCACGAACCGTTTCAATCATGTCGCCGGCGACGCCTAGCTTCGCACGCAACCGCTGCACGTGCATGTCCACCGTGCGAGTCTGGATGTCGGGAGCTGCTTCCCATACCGTTTCAAGTAGAAGCGTGCGTGCGAGCACTCGGCCGCGCCGCTCAGCAAGGATAAGCAACAGCTTGTATTCCGTCGGCGTGAGATCGACAAGACTGTCGCCAATGGTCACTTCGTGCGCCGCACGATCGATCCGCACCGCGCCAATGTCGATGATGTCATCCTGCAATGCCGCGGGCGCTCGCAGACGTCGGAGGATTGCCGCGACACGTAGCGTCATCTCCTGTGGCGAGAAAGGCTTCGTCAGGTAATCGTCGGCGCCCAGCGTGAGCCCGCGTACCCGATCGGCCTCATCGCGACGCGCCGTGAGCATAAGCACGGCGATACCAGCAGTCGCCGGGTTCGCGCGTAACTTCTCAATCACCTCGAATCCGGATATCCCGGGGAGCATGAGATCGAGTACCAGCAGAGCAGGGAGTTCCGCGGTGGCCTTGGCCAGCGCCTCCACACCGGTGCTTGCAGTCGATATGCCGTATCCAGCTCGGGCAAGATGGTATGTGACCAGCGCAACGATATCCGGCTCGTCATCCACGACGAGGATCCGTTCCGCGGCCCTTCTACCATCACGGGACCAAGGTTTCATGATTAGGGTGAAAGCTCGCCAAGTGGCGTCCTCGGCGCGAGCGCCGGGATGTCACGAAGGTGTACCAACCCACGGTTTCCGGCTGTCGATTCGCCCAATAACTTATTGTCATGCTGGGACTTGCCAATCTAGGGCCTTCGCTACTGATAGCGGCCGTTCTCTGGGCAGCCGTGATGCCTGGGAACTCTCGCCCCGACGATGCCTCATGCCTGCCCGGCGCGTCCATCGATCTTGAAATCGCGGCCACGACTGACGTTCATGGTCATATTCGGGGCTGGGATTATTTCGAAAACCGGCCCGATTCCGCACTTGGACTGGCGCGAGCGGCAACGATAGTCGACTCCGTTCGTGCGGCGAACCCTGGCAGAGTGTTATTGGTCGATGCCGGCGACCTGCTCCAGGGCACACCGCTTACATACCTTGCGTCGCGACATCCGGCCTCTAGCCGGAACCCAATCATCGCCGCGATGAACGTGATGCACTACGACGCGGCGGTTATCGGCAACCACGAATTCAATTATGGGGTGCGGTACCTGAACGGTGCGGTATCGCAGGCACATTTCCCGATGCTCGCCGCGAACGTTGGCCGAACCGGCGATGCGCACCCGTATCGGGCATTTACCATAGTCCATCGCGAGGGCGTCGCTGTAGGAATCGTCGGTGCTACCACGCCGGGTTCCAATCTCTGGGACGCGTCAAACCTCTCAAAAGCGCACATGCGCGTGGGCGACATCGTCCCAGCCGTGTGGGCCGGAGTAGCCGCCGCGCGGGTGGGCGGAGCAGACGTCATCGTAGTCCTGCTGCATTCCGGACTCGACGAACCGTCCAGCTATGACACGGCCACGACAGGCGTGGCAAGCGAGAATGTCGCCGCAAGAGTCGCTCGTGAGATTCCCGGGATCAACGTCGTCGTCTATGGTCACTCGCATCG
Organism: Gemmatimonadaceae bacterium; assembly: GCA_039924865.1. GTDB lineage: Bacteria > Gemmatimonadota > Gemmatimonadetes > Gemmatimonadales > Gemmatimonadaceae > Fen-1247. The sequence goes on from JBDTAB010000061.1 coordinate 1,716, forward strand.
TGAGAATCCTGGTGTTGTGATCGGGCAAACGCTGCTCGTGCAACCAAAGAACTGGGCTGCCAGTGTCGCCATCGCGACGGTACGGGCAACATGCGCGACAACCAGTAAGTGGGCGCCGAGCTCGCCTGCGACCGCGGTGCTGGTTCAAAGCGCTGGGCATGCCGAGAACGTCGCCGTTGTTCGTGCCGTCCAGACCGCGCATGCCGCCACTCTGTCGTACGTCAATTCCGCGATAGGCACCACTCCGGATACATGGCGCTCCGATTCGGCTCGCATGGAACCGACAGGAATTACAGGGTTCATACTCGAAGTCGAACGCCGTGCAGCGAATGCCGACATCGCCTCCACTGCCGCGTTCGATCTGCGCGCACACCTCGGCCCGGGACCCATTACTGTTGCAGAGCTCGCGCAGCTCTATCCGTATGAGAACACCCTGCGTGCCATACGAATCACCGGTGCACAACTCCGCGCTTACATCGAATACAGCAATCGCTACTATCAAACCAGCGCTGATCGGCAGCTGATACCTGACACAGCGGTCGCGGGATACAATTTTGACGTTGTCAGCGGCGTGGATTATCGAGTTGACGTCAGCCGACCAGTTGGTGATCGTGTTGTGTCTCTCAGATATCACGGCAAAGACGTGACGCCAACAGAGACGTTCACTATGGCGCTCAACAATTACCGGCAGAGCGGTGGCGGTGGATATTCGATGCTGAGCGGCGCGCCCGTCGTTTACGATCGGCAGCAGGATATCCGACAGCTTCTCATCGACGAAGTGACAAGGCTTCACGAGATTCGCCAGTCGAACTACACCTTGAACAACTGGTCTTTCGTCAAGCCGGACGCGGGTCACTGAGCCTTTTCTAACCAATCCAAACCACATTCAATTGACGCACGTTACGACTGAGCAACTCCTCGGCATGCCGAAGGCCGAGCTTCACTGCCATCTCGATGGATCACTCCGTCCAGAAACGATGCTCGACCTCGCGCGCGAAGCAGGCGTGGTCCTGCCTCGAGAAAATGCGGAAGATCTGCGCGCTTACATGCGTGCCGACAATGTTCCGGACCTCGCGGATTATCTGCATCGCTTTGAAACGACCATTTCGCTGCTTCAAACGACCGAGGCACTCGAACGCGTCGCGTACGAGCTGGTGGAAGATGCGAACCACGACGGGCTCCGGTACATCGAGATACGCAACGCTCCACACCTCAATATTCGAGCCGGCCTCACCGTTGACCAGGTCATTGAGGCGACGCTTCGCGGGCTTGCGCGTGGCGAGAGCGAGTTCGGTACGATCGCTCGGTTCATCACATGCTCGCTACGCCACTGGGACCCATCTCGCTCTCTCGAAGCGGCGCGGGCAGCCGTGCGTCACAAGGCCGCTGGTGTCGTTGGTTTCGACCTCGCTGGACCGGAGGTGCAGTTCTCTGCGACAGATCACGCCGCCGCATTCGCATATGCGCGCGAACACTTTCTGCAGGTGACCTGTCATGCCGGCGAAGCCGCCGGCCCGGCGTCGATAGAGTCGGCGCTGTTCGATTGCAATGTGTCGCGTATCGGTCACGGTGTGCGTGCAGAGGAAGATCCTGCGCTGCTGGAGTACATCCGCGACACGGGGATCACGCTCGAGATGTGTCCGACGAGCAATGAGCAGACCCATGCGGTATCGAGTTACACACAGCACCCATTCAAACGCTACCTCGATACGGGGGTTCGAGTGACGATCAATACAGACAGTCGGCTGATAAGCGGAGTGACTCTTACCAGCGAATACGCGCGCCTCGTAAATGAACTCGGTCTGAGCGTTCCGGATCTCTGCCACTGCGTCATGACGGCGTGCGAGTCGTCGTTCCTGCCCTACGATGAGCGCGAGAAATTGATTTCGAGCGTCCGTGCTGACCTCCAGCGCGATTGGGGGTACGAGGCATGAGACCGTACGGTGCCGAGTCGGCGCGCAACGCCGCAGCGACAATCCAGCCACTTATAGGGGACGCGGTTCCCGAGATCGCGATCATTCTCGGGTCCGGGCTCGGCGGTCTCGCAGACGATGTGCGCGGCCACGTAGCCATTCCCTACGCCGAGATTCCGGATTTTCCGGCCGTGACCATTGCGGGCCATGCCGGAAAGCTCATCATAGGAGAGATCTCCGGAAAGACCGTCGCTGTATTCGCCGGCAGGTTTCACTCATACGAAGGGTATCCGCTCCAACTGACCGCGTTCCCAGTTCGCGTGGCGCATGCGCTTGGCGCGCATACGCTGTTCGTGTCCAACGCAGCGGGCGGCGTCAACACTGCTTTCGCCGCTGGTGATCTTATGGTGATCGAAGATCACATCAACCTCACGTTCGCGTCTCCGCTAACCGGGGCGTCGGAGCCGGGCGAAACGCGATTCCCGGATATGTCCGACGCATATGACGTTGCACTCCGCGCGAAATTGCGCGCCGCTGGTGAAAAACTCGAGATTCGGCTCGTCAAAGGTGTGTACGCAATGCTGTCGGGACCGGCCTACGAGACTCCAGCTGAAGTTCGCATGCTCCGCACGCTCGGCGCGGATGCCGTCGGGATGTCGACCGTTCCAGAAGTCACGATGGCGCGGATGCTCGGGATGCGATCGGCCGGCGTGAGTTGCATCACCAATCTCGCCGCCGGCATCGAGAAAGTGCCGCTCGAGCACGCCGATGTTCTCGCCACCACCGCGCGCGTCGCGGAACAATTTCAGTCGCTAGTCCGCGAATTACTAGCGACGATCTGACACGGGTCGCGCCGCGGTCCTACTGAGATCTTGCTGCCGGGGCTGCCGGAAGAGTCGCGAGACGTGACTTGAACGTGTGAAAGTTCTGTGAGTCCTTCGTGAGTCCCGCGAGCTGCGCGGGTGTCAAAGTGTTGATCAGTGCCTGGATATCGGCGATGCGGTCTTCTTCCAGTGGATGCGTGGCAAACCACGCATCCACTGCACCTGGCGTTGCCTTGCGCTCAGCGATCAACTTCTGAAACATCGTGACCAGCCCTTCGGGCGAGATGCCGGCGCGAACGACATTCTTGAAGCCCTGCTCGTCGGCCTGCGCTTCGTCTTCGCGACTGAACTTCGCGAACAGTGCGTTCGCTCCGACGTTCACTACAGCGCCGGTCGCCTGATTGTTACAGATCGATGTAAGTATGCATGCCAGCGTTATTCCAAAATTGGCACCCTGTTCCTTCTGCATCTGCTTTACGCTGTGGCGCTCTACAACGTGTCCGATCTCATGGCCCAGCACGCCGGCAAGCTCATCCATGCTCGTCGCCCGCTCGATCAGCCCACGATTTACGTACACGTACCCGCCCGGTACCGCGAACGCATTCACCTCCGAGCTGTTGACTACATAAAAGTGCCAGTCCAGGTCTCGGCGGCTTGTAACGCTGGCAATGGAGTCGCCGAGCACGTTGATGTAGCGCACAACTTCAGGATCGTTGATTAAGGGCAGCTGCTGCGCAATCTGCGCCGAGTACTGCTGCCCCATCTGAACTTCCTGCTGCTGGCTAACGGCGCAGCCGGTCATCACAACGGCGGCCGCAAAAATCAGTATTCGTTTCATCAAGGTTCCGGCTGTAGATTACCCGCCTGTCGAAGGCAAAAGCTATTCCATGCGTACACACCAACAAGCCCCAATCTCACCACTGTGAAGCCGCTCACCCTCGCCCGCGATCTGCAACGCAGGCGCGCGCGCGAGCGCACGGGACTTTTCGTGGCAGAGGGCGTACGCGTCGTCGAGGAACTCCTCGCGTCGCCACTGGTCCTGCGTGCCGCGATCATGGCACCTGGCCTGATGGAAACGGAGCGCGGCACCGCTCTCGAAAAGTCGCTCCGCAACCAGGCCGGCGCACGTGGCTTCTCCGTTGTCCAGGTCTCCGACCGCGAGCTTGCCGATTGCGCGAGTACTGATACCCCGCAAGGCATC
>JBDTAB010000062.1:0-8409 GCA_039924865.1 Gemmatimonadaceae bacterium
AGTGAGCGCAAGCATCTCAATTGCACTCTCCCACGCCTCGCGATGCGACCGGTCCGTATGTACCCGCACGACCTCGGCTATCTGCTCGCCCACGGTTAGCACAGGATTGAGTGCTGACATCGGTTCCTGGAAGACCATCGCGATACGATTGCCCCGAACCTCGCGCATCTCTGCTTCGTCAAGCGTCAGAAGTTCGCGCCCGGCGAAAACTACACTGCTCCCCTGTTCGATCCGCCCGGGTTTCCGGATCAAACGAAGTATGGATAGTGCCGTGACAGACTTGCCAGAGCCCGATTCACCGACGACCGCTACGGTCTCGCCTGGCGCAATATCGAACGATACCCCATCGACTGCGCGCGCTACAGTCGCACCGTCGTGGAAGTAGGTCCGAAGATCTCGCACTGTCAACAAAGCCTCACTCATGAATCGATTTCCGCCATCGTCACGGCGCCTTCGCGCGGATCGAACGCAGAGCGGATCGCATCGCCAAGTGAATTGCAGGCGATTGCCGTTGTGACGATGAGTAAGCCGGGGAACAGCGAGATCCACCACGCACTGCCAATTTGATCAGCTCCATCCTGAATTATGCTCCCCCAGCTCGCGCTGGGTGGTTGCACCCCCAACCCGAGGTACGACAACCCTGCCTCGAGAATGATTACATGACCGATTCCGAGTGTTGCAGCGACGATAATCGTCGGGAGCACATTCGGTAAGATGTGCCGGATGAGAATTCGCGGCCCGCTGGCGCCTACCGCCCTCGCCGCCGTCACGAAGTCCATTTCTCTGAGCGACAGTACTTGCGCCCGGACCATTCTGCTCAGCCCGAACCATCCCGTGACACCGAGAACGACTATCAGAAGCCAGAGCGGCAGGCCGTTCCAAAGTGCGAGAATCGCAATCAAAAGGAGAACGCGCGGGATCGCCAGCAGAGCGTCTACAAAGCGCATCATGGCTGCATCGACCGCTCCGCCAACATATCCGGCTACGGCGCCATAGAACGTCCCCAGTGTGATCGCGATCGTCGTAGCGAGCGCCGCCACAGATAACGAAATGCGCGCGCCATAGATGCATCGACTCAGCACATCTCGACTGAATGAATCAGTCCCGAACGGATGACTCAGCGACGGAGCAACGCTCTTGAGTCCGATGATGTCTGGTTGCGCGATCGGATCGTAAGGAGAAAAAACTGGCGCCAGCAGCGCCACTACTATTATCACCGCAAGCACGCCTGCAGCGATACCCGCATGGCGCGCGATGTGACGGGTCCAGCCCGGGCGCCCCTCGCTGACTTCAGCGGCCACGGATGCGCGGATCCACCACGACGTACAAAATATCCGCGAGGAGGCTGCCAAGCGTGACAGTGATCGCCGCGACGATGACTCCGGCGGTGACCAGCGGATAATCGCGCGTCGCTACACCACCAAGGATCACCCATCCCATTCCGGGCCACGCAAATACGCGTTCGATGAACACGGCTCCCGTGAAGAGCACGGGAAGGGAAAGGCCGAGCAGGCTGACCGTTGGGATCAATGCGTTGCGGAGGACGTGAACCAGCATTACACGTCGCTCGCTCAGTCCCTTCGCGCGCGCGGTGCGGACATAATCGTCAGGGAGCACGCGCAGTAATTCCGCTCTCTGGTATCGCGCTACCGCCGCACCTGACAGCAGTGCGAGCGTCACCGCTGGTAGTACGAGATGGCGGATGCGATCCGCAAAAGCGGCGAGTGGCGCCATGTACTCGTGCATCACCGGATCGATGGAGCCCGCAACCGGGAATACCGGAAGCCAGTACGCGAAGATGAGCATCATCATGAGCGCCAGCCAGAAGTCCGGCATCGCATAGAAGAACATGGACGTGGCTCCTAGCGCCCGGTCTCTCCGGGAGCCGGGCCGCATCGCCTGGAAAACGGCCACGCCGATTCCTCCAGCGAATCCGAGCACAAGCGCCGTTCCAGCGAGTAGGAGCGTGTTCGGCAGCGCGTCTTTCAGCACATCGAGTACAGGGCGATGCATCGAGAAGGACCACCCAAAATCTCCTCGTGCGACATTCGTCAGATACCGCAGATACTGCTGGAAGAGAGGCTGGTCCAGTCCGTAGTTTGCACGCCAGCGAGCACGTACTGCCTCGGTGACGTTCGGATTGTCCATGGCCGAAGCGAATGGGTCGCCGGGCGCGATGTGAATGAGGACGAAGACAATCGTCGTGACGATAGCAATGACAACAATCGACTGAGCGAGTCGTGAGACGATAGTGCCGACTATCCCTCGCGACTCGGCCAAGCTACTTGCTCCGAGCGGCGACGGTTGAGTCAGTTACAGGAACACGCTCTGCGACTCCTGCACGATCACGCGCAGTTTGCTGGTCGGCCGGGACATACCAATCCGCCAGGTGAGCCCACCAAGCATCTGCACGCAGTGCCGCTACATGAAATCGCTTCTGAACGCCAATCATGTTTCGCGGCTCGAATAGCCAGATCGCTGGCGCGTCTCCAATGAGCGTGCGGAATGCCCGCGAGTACAGCGTGCGCGCCACAGGTTGCGACGAAGCGCTGAGTGCGCTATCGAGCTCAACATCGAAAGTCGCGTCGGAATAGTCACCATAGTTCTTGCTCCGCTCTGTGTGCGCCGCAAGCGAGCCCCAGCTCTCGCGAAGCCCGCCCGGGCTCGGATCCGCATTCCACGTTTCGATTGCCGCGTCGAAATTGTGCGCGTATTGCTGCTGCTCGAATACGTTGGGTTCAACGGACACGATGCCGACCTTTACGCCCACCCGTTTGAACTGATCTTGCAATAGTACCGCTAACTTCTGGCGATCCATGCTTGACGAAGGCACCATGATCGTAAACGAAAGCTGCTTTCCACTCCGTGTTCTGATGCCGTTCGCGCCAGCGTGCCAGCCGAGTGAGTCCAGAAGCTGCATCGCGCGTTGTGGATCATAAGCGATCTGCGGAATCGTGGTGTCGCTCGTGGCCATCGCGCGAACCGTTGGGCCGATGCTGGGGATCGCGAGTGAATCGAAGACGTTCCGCACCACCGATGCTCTGTCAACTGCCATGGTAAGCGCGCGCCGTATGGTCGCACTCTTGAAAAGTGGATTCTGCTGTTTCGGGTTCGCAGGGTCGCGCATGTTGAAGACCATGTAACCGAACTTGAATCCTGGGTACGCGATCAGTCGCAGGCTCTCGGACTTCGCAATCTGCGGGAGCATTGATGAGCGAATTGCAGCAAACAAGTCTGCTTCTCCCGCCAGGAATCGCGTCGAAGCTGCACCGAAATCACCGGGAGCGATCGTCCAGATGACTCGATCGAGGCGCGCCGGTGAGCGATAATGGTTTCGGTTGGAAACAATCTCGATCGTCGCATTTGGCACCCATCGGCGAAATTCGAACCTTCCGGATCCTACTGGATGGCGCAAAACGGGCGAAGCGGCGAGCTGGGCCACTGGTATCGCTCCGTAGACGTGCTCGGGTACGATCAGAGCAACATTCGCCGCGTCGTAAAACTCCTGGGCGGACCGCCGGTGGAACCAGAATACTGGCGTCAACGAGTCGGCAACGCTTACCGAGTCGATGTCTGATAGCAAAGGTGCGATTGGTGCCGCGAGTTCCGGATTCTTGCACAGCGAAATCGTGAACTGAACGTCACGAGCACGCACTGGCTTGCCATCGTGCCAACGTGCGTTCGGATTCAGATGAAAGGCGATCGATAGAGAGTCAGGTGCCCACTTCCAGCTGTCTGCGAGAGTCGGAATGAACCCGGCGTCACCAAAGACATTCAGCGAATCGCCCACGTTTGCCAGTGGCTCGAAGATCTGCTCGGCGACTTCGCGCCCCTGAGTCGACACGATGAGAGGGGGGAACAGGGCATCGGCGTCCGAGGCAGTCGAAATTACGAGGGTTCCACCGCCGATTCCTGTTGTGGGGTTGCGGCCGCTTTCCCTCCCGCATCCGGAGACTGCGGCCAGCAGCACGATGCCGAGGAGGCCCAGAGGCGGGCGAGGAGAGCGGCCCGGTGCCTTCGCTCGCGGCCGCTCTCCGCGGATATCGATGTTGCCCTTTACAGCAGCTTTATTCATTGAGTCAGTAAATCGCTCCAAGAGGCCGTCGATGAGTATCGTCAACGCTACGTCATCGCGCCATGCGGGAATCCCATGGACCGAAAGCCGGCCCTGTGGACGCGATTAAATTTACCGGTTGAGGCCGGCGCCGCAGCAGCGCCCAGGCCAACGTACAATCCAATTTTTCAAAAGATGGCTTCCGTTCAGGCTTATCCGGCGCTGGTAGGCGTCGATAAATTCGCGTCCCGGCACATCGGCCCCACGCCGGCCGAAATCGCAGAGATGCTCTCCACACTTGGCTACGACTCGCTCGATGCGCTTATCGATGCGACCGTTCCGGAAGCGATCCGCCTCCGAAAGCCGCTCGCCGTTCCCGCTGCTCGAACCGAAGCCGAGACCCTCGAGCTGCTCCGCGGTATGGCCGCCCGCAACAGACTGTTGCGTTCCTACATCGGGATGGGCTTCGCAGATTGCTTGACGCCTCCGGTCATCCAGCGGAATATTGTCGAGAGTCCCGCATGGTACACCGCCTACACGCCGTATCAGGCGGAGATCGCGCAGGGCCGCCTCGAAGCGCTGCTCAATTTTCAGACAATGGTCAGCGACCTCGCGGGGCTGCCAATTGCGAACGCCTCGTTGCTGGATGAATCCACCGCCGCCGCGGAGGCGATGGGGCTCGCTCACACCCTCGCCGGAAAGGACGGGAAGGATGTGTTTCTCGTCGCTGATGACTGCCATCCGCAGACAATCAGTGTCGTGCAGACACGTGCCGCGGCTCGCGGATTCAGCGTGCGAGTTCTCCCTTCGGCCCATTTCGAGTTCGGTCCGGATGTTTTTGGAGTGCTTCTCCAATATCCCGCCACCGATGGAGCCATCCATGATTATTCCGCGATCTGCGAAGCCGCACACGCCCATGAGGCTCTCGTCACGGTCGCGTCCGATCTCCTGAGCCTCGTGCTCCTCGCCCCGCCAGGCGATTGGGGCGCTGACATCGTCGTCGGTAACACACAGCGCTTTGGTGTACCGCTCGGCTACGGTGGTCCGCACGCCGGGTTCCTCGCCACGCGCGATGAATACAAGCGCCAGATTCCTGGCCGCATCATTGGCGTCTCTCGTGACGCGGACGGCGCTCCAGCGCTACGTATGGCGCTTCAGACGCGTGAGCAGCACATCCGTCGTGAAAAGGCGACAAGTAATATCTGTACCGCGCAGGTATTGCTCGCCGTAGTCGCAAGCATGTACGCCGTCTACCACGGTCCGGACGGACTCAAACGAATTGCGACCCGCGTTCATCAGCTTACCGCCGCCCTCGCCGTGGGCGTACGTCGTCTCGGCCTCCGCGTCGTCCACGAGGATTACTTCGACACACTCCGAATCGACCTCGGACCGCAGCTGGCTGATGAATTGATGAAACGCGCAGTTGCCGCGGGAATCAATCTGCGCAAATTGAGTGATACCGAAGTCGGCGTTTCGCTCGACGAAACTGTTGGCCCTTCCGACGTCACCGACATACTGGCAATTCTTGGCGCGTCCGGCCCCATGGCAACGAGCTTCGACGACCTGCTCGCGGCCGCCGATCCGCGCTACGATGAACGGTTCAGGAGAACATCCGCGTTCCTCACTCATCCGGTGTTCAATCGGTACCACTCGGAAACTGAGTTGCTGCGGTATATCTATCGGCTTCAGGCGCGCGACCTCTCGCTCGTGCACTCCATGATACCGCTGGGATCGTGCACGATGAAGCTGAACGCGACCGCGGAGATGATGCCCATAACGTGGCCGCTTTTCAACCGGATCCATCCATTCGCCCCTGTCGACCAGGCTGCGGGCTACGCGCAGCTCTTCCGCGAACTCGAGGCGGATCTGGCAGAGATAACTGGTTTTGACGCCGTGTCGCTTCAGCCGAACGCGGGCTCCCAGGGAGAATATTCGGGACTTCTCGCCATCGCCGCTTATCACGCGTCCCGCGGTGAGCCCCACCGCAAAATCTGCCTGATTCCGCAGTCCGCGCACGGCACCAATCCAGCAAGCGCCGTCATGGCCGGTATGTCGGTCGTAGTGGTAAAGACGGACGCGTCAGGCAACATCGACGTTGCGGATCTGCGTGAGAAGGCCGCGGCGCATAGCGCAGACCTCGGCGCATTGATGATTACGTATCCGTCGACGCATGGCGTGTTCGAGCGAACTATCGTCGATATCTGCGACATCGTCCACGCCAGCGGCGGTCAGGTTTACATGGACGGCGCCAACATGAACGCTATGGTCGGTCTTGGTAGACCTGGCGACATCGGCGCGGACGTGTGTCATCTCAATCTTCACAAGACGTTCTGCATCCCGCATGGTGGCGGTGGCCCGGGGATGGGCCCTATCGGCGTCGCTTCGCACCTCGCGCCATTCCTGCCGGGTCATCCCGTAATCGATCAGCCGGGCCGCGAAACTGTCGGCGCCGTGGCTGAATCGCCGTGGGGCAGCGCGAGTATTCTGCCCATCTCGTACGCGTACATTCGACTTATGGGCCCCGACGGCCTCACCGAAGCGAGCAAAATCGCCATTCTCAACGCCAACTACATCGCGAAGCGCCTCGATGCTGACTATCCCGTCCTTTACCGCGGCGCAAACGGCACGATTGCGCACGAGTGCATCGTCGATACGCGAGTCGTGAAGGCAGCAAGTGGCGTGGACGTCGAGGACATCGCGAAGCGGTTGATGGATTACGGCTTCCACGCGCCGACAGTTTCGTTCCCGGTTGCTGGAACGATGATGATAGAGCCAACCGAGAGCGAGTCAAAAGTGGAGCTCGATCGATTTTGCGATGCAATGATCGCGATCCGTGACGAGATACGCGGGATTGAAACCGGAGAGTCGGATCGGACGGACAATGTGCTCAAGAATGCGCCGCACACCCTGGCGCGCATAACCGCAGACAACTGGACGCACCAGTACACACGCGCACAGGCGGCCTATCCGGCTGCGTGGGTCAGGGAGTCGAAATTCTGGCCCAGTACCGCACGCATCGAGTCGGCGTACGGAGATCGACATCTTGTGTGCTCCTGCCCGCCAATCGATTCGTACGCGACGTGAGATGGCGCGTGAACTGGCGGGTGCTGCGCGAGCTACGCGATTTGCGTCGTGTACGCGTCGGCCTTGAGGAGTGCTCCGAGTTCTGAAGCGTCCTTGAGCTTCATGCGGATCATCCAGCCGTCACCGTAGGGGTCCGTGTTGACCAGCGCCGGCTCGGCGTCCAGGCGGCTATTGATCTCCGTCACCTCGCCGGCGACCGGTGCGAATAGCTCCGACACGGCCTTGACGGCCTCTATCGTTCCAAAAACGTCGTGCGTGGCGAACGACGTACCAACCTTCGGGAGTTCCAGGTACACGACGTCGCCTAGTTCACCCTGTGCGAAATCTGTAACGCCGATTTCGACAATGCCGTTGCCGCGGTCGCGAATGTATTCGTGCTCAGCCGTGTATAGCAGATCGCCAGGAACGTTTGCCACGTGTCAGTGCCTCGATGTGGAGCGCATAAAAACAAATCAGTGATTTCGGCGCAACGCGCCGGTCAACCCGCCAAGCTAGACCGGCCACCATTCGCTGTCAACCGTTCCCACACGGACGCTACTTGCACTTTTAGATGCTGCAGTGAGCCGTCGTTCTCGATGACGAAATCGGCACCTGCGCGCTTGAGCTCCGCGCGCATCTGAGCCGCGATCATGTTCGTCGCATCGTCTTCAGATATACCGCGTAGTCGCACCAGCCGCTCGAGGCGCAGTTCCATTGGCGCGTCCACCAGGATGATCTTGTTGAATTCCGCCGCCAGTCGCCGCTCGAACAGGAGCGGGACGACGTACATCAGGACAGCGTCTCCGCGCTTGCGGGCTTCTGCGACCATCTTCTTGCGCAGCTTGTTGACACCAGGGTGGACTATCGAGTTCAACTCCTCGAGCTGTTCCTTGTCGGCAAAAACGATGTGCCGTAAGGCCTCTCTATCGAGTGAGCCATCAGCCGCGAGAACGTCCGGCCCCCAGCGGGCGACCACCCGTTCATGGGCAGGTGAGCCAATCGCCACCGCCTCCCGTGCCAGCACGTCCGCATCCACGATCGTGGCGCCGTGCTTCTCGAAGAGCGTAGCCGCCTCCGATTTTCCGCTGGCAATGTTGCCAGTCAATCCCACATAGAGCATGGCGTCTAAAGTATTACTGTTGCCGCCATTGTAAACGGGGAATTCCTGGCTACCGCATGCCGCCAGCAACTGGAACGACTGGCCGACCCCCGTAACCCGGCCGAAACCGTTCGCTCGGCGGCGTAAGCCCGCCTTCTATATGGTCCCGGAGAACGGCAAAAACCCATCGAGC
>JBDTAB010000063.1:0-5425 GCA_039924865.1 Gemmatimonadaceae bacterium
TAAAGTCGCCGTTTGTCTGTTGTTTTGCCTCCTGAACGCCAATATTACCGAAGTCTCGGAACCATCTGATGTTGCCAGCCCCGTCGAACGCGACGAGATATCCGTGATTGTCTGGGGCAATTAGCGATGCGAGTGTGTAGCCCGCACTTGGCGGTGTCCCCGAAATGAGGCCGAGCGTAACTCCGGCGAGCGCTTGAGGCAACGCGGGCGTCGTATAACTTGTCGGACCGCTCATCACTGAGCTCCCCGACCGCCTCGCTTCGAGCGTTACCTCATACGAAGTTGATGCGCGCAGACCGAGTAGGGGAACGTCGCCTGACGCCGCTGAAAACCACGGCGTTACACCGGAGTCGCTGTTGTCCGTGGAGGTATAGTGCGCACGAACAGAGTCTGCCGTTGCACCGGAATAGGAAACCTGCGCCGCGATCGGAAGCAGTTGATCCAGCGTGATACTCGTAACCGTGGCTGGCGTTGGCGGGGCGATCAAGTCGTGACTCAGACTGTCACTGCAACTCGTCACAACCAGGAGTAATGACGCTGCCATCGCGACAATCAGAATCTTGCATCGTGCCATTAGTTTTTCCATGCCTCGAATTTCGGCAGCAATTCTGCACAATTCTGTGGCCGCGTGCGTTGGACGCATCTATTTATGGAATGTTAGTGCTCCTTCAATGAGAGCTCTTTGGCTGAGATTGGTTCAGCTTCGGCCATGGCTGTTTGTCGGCGTGCCTCCGCCCGAATACCGCTTCGAGCGCGGCGCGAGGGTCGTCCGTAGTCACCACCGCATCCAATCGGCTGTCGAGCGGCCGGATACGGGAAAAATCTCGGTACCGGCTGTAGCTATGGAAGAACCCCCACGGCCCACCATGGCTCACCTTGCCCAGCCATATATCAGGCAACAATACGAACTCGGCGGCATAAAAAAGATTCAGTGTTCTGGTGCGTGGCAGATCACTCTCCACGACGCCATAGGGAAGGCTGCCATGCTTGCCCCACTGTACCGAAACCTGCGGCCTGCCCTTGCCGGCCCAGGAGGTATGGAGTATGTCACCGTGCCAGTATGTCCACAGATCAGTAGGCAGCTTCGTCGTCGTATCGTAGCCAACCCACACTTCTTCCGCGTCGCTTGCCTTTGCCCACGGTACCCACTGCCCATTGACGTCATGACTCCACAGCAGATGGTACGCGACGATCGGCCGGGAAGGGTGGATCACAGCGACCACGCGTTCCAGCTTGAACGGCTCATCCCGTTGGATGTGAAGGACAGGCGCGAGCGATTCCGCGAGCGCTACACCTGCAGAATCCGACTGGTCTACAATTGCGACCGGGATCGCTGGAAGCGTGAGATGCGGCCCGCATGCCCCCGCCAGGAGCGAAAATACCAGGACAAGAATCGGCTTCATCCCGTACGCTCGCCTCGGAGCACGCGGCCCCTCTCCCATATTCTCGCCGGGCAACGCGGAGCAGCGAAGTGCGTACTATTTATACCTTGACCTATATACATTCAAAACCGGTTTCAGCGATATCGCATGACGTTTGCACGATCGTGGGATGTTGAAGCGTTCCCCGTTCTCCGGAACATATATAGTTCTCGGAGTAGCGCTGGTCGTTGCGCTAGTGGCATCCGCCGGTATCGGCGCGTTCACGTTCACCCCCGCCGTAATGGCGCGCCATCTCGCGGAAGGATTTGGCTGGATAGCTAAATCCTCGTCAGACGCACTGAGCCGGAACGTATTCCTGCAGTTGCGGCTCCCACGCGTATTTCTCGCCGCACTCACCGGCGCCGTGCTCGGCGTTTCCGGCACGTTGATGCAGGGGATCTTCCGCAACCCCATCGTCGAACCCGGTCTCGCTGGAACCTCTGCCGGCGCTGCGCTCGGCGCATCGCTCGTATTCGTCTTCGGAAGTACCAGCGCGCTGACCAGACCCCTCGGGTCGCTGGCGGTCCCTGTCATGGCGTTCATTGGCGCGTTCGTGGCGACCATGCTTGTGTACCGCGTGTCGACGTCATTCGGCAAGGTGAATGTGTTCACACTTCTCCTCGCTGGTATTGCCGTCAACGCCGTCTGCAGCGCCGGGACTGGATTTCTATCGTACATCGCGCGCGACCCACAGGCAAGAAACATCACCTTCTGGAACCTTGGCACGTTTACCACAGCGGACTGGCGCGGAGTTGAGATGGTCGCCGTCGCATTTGCGGGATGCTTCGGGATCTCGATGCGCTACGGCAAGTCGCTCAACGCGCTCATGCTGGGCGAGGACGAGGCTGCCTTCCTTGGAGCTGAACCGGAAAAGTTGATTTTGCGGCTCATTATCGTCAACACGGTAATGGTTGCGGTTGCTACAGCGATGGTTGGCGTGATCGCGTTCGTAGGCCTCGTGATTCCGCACGCACTACGCATGCTCAAGTCGTCGGATTACACCTTCCTCATACCAGCGTCGGCGTTGCTCGGCGCTGTGATGATGTCGGTCGTCGACATCGTGGCGCGCGTTATCATACCGCCAGCCGAACTTCCGGTTGGAATCATTACAGCAGTTGTTGGCGCTCCAGTGTTTCTGTGGATTCTGCTGCGCCAGCAGCGGAACGGCGCTGCGAGCTTTTATGGTTGAGGCGCTCGATGTCAACTATCGCGCGGGCGGCAAGCTGATCCTCGACGGCGTTACAGCGCGCTTTCGACGGGGAGCGTTCAACGTGATCCTCGGACCCAACGGGGCGGGGAAGTCCTCGCTACTCAAGGTTGCAACAGGACTGCTGAAACCGTCGAGTGGAACGGTGACCTATGACGGCACCGCGGTCGCTGATTTCGCTCCGACCGAACTCGCGCGCAGGCGCGCTGTCCTTTCACAGCACGTTGAACTTGCGTTCCCACTGCCGGTGCGTGATGTAGTGCTGATGGGCCGCTATCCGCACTATGGCCGGTCACCAGCGAATCGTGATGCGGAGATAGTGGCACGCGCGCTCGAAATGGTTGGAATGACTGACCAGAGCGCGCAGCATTATCCAACGCTATCCGGTGGCGAGCAACAGAAGGTGCAGCTCGCGCGCGTTCTCGCTCAGATTTGGAGCCACGATCAGGACTCGGACCATAAATATCTTTTCCTGGACGAGCCCACAGCCAGCCTCGATGTTTATTACCAGATTCATCTGCTCGATATCGCACGCGACCTGCTTGGACACAACTGTACCATCGTAGCGATCCTGCACGATCTGAACGTCGCGTTTCACTATGGCGATGCATTCTTCCTGATGGAAGATGGGCGGATGGCGAAGGAAGCCGATAATTCACGTGAGCTGACCACCGAGTTGATCGAGCGCGTATTCAGGGTGACTGCGCACCGAATTCCCGATCCTGTGAGTGGGGAAGAGTTTTGGAGGTTTACGATCTAAGCCACGATCTAACTAAAGAAGGGCTCCGCGACCGCGGAACCCTTCTTTAGTTAGATCGTGATGAACTCAGAGCGGTTTGCCGCTACTCGTAGCGCAACGCATCGATCGGGTTCAGCGAAGCGGCGCGCCGTGCCGGCCACACGCCGAACAGCACACCGACAACCCCCGAGAATGCGAATGCGATGATGACGGCGCTCATGGAAATGGATGCATTCCAGTTCGCGAGCTTCGTCATCGCCAACGCCCCTCCGCCGCCTATCAGTATCCCTCCAATTCCGCCAAGCAAACAGAGCACGACGGCCTCAATGAGAAACTGGAGCAGGATGTTCAGTCGCGTGGCGCCGAGTGCCTTTCGCACGCCGATCTCGCGCGTGCGCTCGGTGACGGACACGAGCATGATATTCATGATGCCGATTCCTCCAACGATCAAGCTGACGGCTGCGATTCCGGCAAGTAGATACGTGAACGTCGCCGTCGTTTCCCCGAGTGTGTTCAGAAAGTCTGCCTGGCTACGAATGTTCACGTCACTCTCGGCGCCCGGTCGCAGGCGGTGAGCGCGCGCGAGGATCGATTGCGCCTCCGCCATCGTCGCCGTTACGAGCGAGTCCGACGGAGCTAGAACGTTGATCGTGCGTAGCTGATCACGCCCATAAATGCGGAATCGCATGGTGGTAACCGGAATCAACACCTGGTCATCCGGATTACCAAAGCCGGTGCCCTGGCCCTTTGGTGCCAACGCACCGATGATCTTGAACTGGATTCCCTGAATTCTGATAGTCTCGCCGATGACAGATTCGGGATCCGTGATTCCTAGATCCTGCAAAACCGCGTCACCCAACACCGCTACCAGCTGGCTGCCCTTGTCTTCCGCGTTGGTGAACATCCGACCCGCGGCGATTTTGTAGAGTCGAACCTGAGGATAGTTCGGCGTCGTCCCGATGATATCCGTGCTGGTGTTCTTGTTGAGCCACTGAACCTGCGCCGATTTCTGCATCTCCGGTTCGACTTGCGTGATGAGTTTGGCATTTGTCCGCAATGCCTCCGCATCAGCCATCGTCAACCGCGCGCGATCCGTCGCCGATGCCGTTCCTCGCGAGAAGATCTGCCCCGGAGAAATCGATACCAACGTAGTGCCCAGTGCTGAAATTCTCGCCTTCACTGCGTCCTGGGCGCCGTTTCCGATCGCAACCATCGCGATGACGGCGCCCACCCCGATCACCACGCCGAGCATGGTGAGTATCGATCGCATCTTGTTGGCGCGGAGCGCCGTCATCGCGATCGATACTGTTTCGCCAACGGGCATCATCTTCCGCCACCTCCTGGTCGTCCACCACCGCGTTGTTGTGTGGTGTTACTGCCGCCCGGCAAGGCGCCGCCTACCATCGCCTTTGCACGAGCGCTGCTCCTATCGCGCGATGCCTGCAACGCAATTGTTGCCAGCAGCGCAACCTGATCACCTTCCTTGAGTCCGCTGACCACTTCGGTATAATCGAAGTCGCTGACTCCAAGCCGAACAAGACGTGGCGACCAACCCGTTGCCGTTTTGACGAATGCCACGACGGGCTGACCGATCGCTGCTCCGGTACCACCGCCGCCACTAGCTTCGCGCATGCAGGCCCGGGCAGTGTCGGCTGCTACACCAGCGTTCTTATAGATCGTAGCCATCTTTGTGCGCATTGCAGCTGTATCAACCGTGCCAGCGCGCATCTGCGAACGTAGCGAGTCGAGTTCCGCCTGGGCGTTTGATGATTTGAACTTCTTCATTACGATGGTGCAAACCGAGTCAGGCACGGTAATGCCGCCGCCCATCCCGCCGGCACCGCTGGCGCCACCGCGACCACCCCTGGCGCCGCCACCCCCACCAAAGCCGCCACGGCCGCCACCAGCGCCACCAGCGCCACCAGCGCCACGAGCGCCGCGCGCGACACCAGTGCTACCGCTAGCGCCGCCGCCAAAACCACCCCGGCGCGGACTGAGCGCATCCATTGTATCCTGGCTGATCCCCATCTCCGCGGCGATGTCCGGAGCATCCTTCAT
>JBDTAB010000064.1:0-5257 GCA_039924865.1 Gemmatimonadaceae bacterium
TCCCTTGCCCGTAGACGGAGCGAATGGCACTACTGAACCGCATAAACGCGTCACTGCGAAATAAAGTCTTCTCCCTTCAGGAGGCTTTTGTACTCGCGTGGAACGCGATCCGGTTCATATTCGCGCGCCCTTTCTACCGCGAAGATGTGATTCAGCAGATGGACGCGATCGGTGTGCAATCGCTAGGCATCGTAGTCCTGACCGGATTCTTCACCGGAATGGTCCTCGCGCTGCAATCGTCGGTTCAGATGGCGCGCTTTGGTGCGACATCGTACGTGGGGAGCCTGGTCAGCGCATCGATGATTCGTGAACTCGGCCCGGTGCTCGCCGGCCTCATGGTCGCCGGCCGAGTCGGTTCCGGCATCGCGGCTCAGATTGGATCCATGCGAGTCACCGAGCAGATTGACGCGCTGAACGTGATGGGCACCGATCCTATCAAGAAACTGGTCACGCCGAGGCTGATCGCGGCGATGCTCATGCTTCCGCTGCTCACGATAATCACGGACGTGGCGGGTATCCTTGGCGGCAACGTCATCGCGAAGGTTTATCTCCAGTTGCCAACATCGCTCTACTGGGGAACGATCTGGGACCAGATCGCGAACGGCGGGTTCGTACTTCGTTTTATCCCCAATGACTTCATCCACGGACTTGTAAAGCCATTCATTTTTGGCGGCATCATCTCGATTACTGCGTGTCACTTTGGCCTTCGGACTACGGGAGGCACCGAAGGTGTCGGCGTGTCGACGACGCGCACTGTCGTAACAGCCAGCATACTGATACTGGTCACCGATTACTTCATCACGCAGGCGCTGCTCGCCTTGCTCCCCACATGAGCAGCGACGACGCCCGCGTGGCTGATGCCGAGACGCCGGCAAATCCGCCAGATGATGAGCGGCGGGCAACGGATCGCCGCGAGGGCGACCGCGATCCGGATTCTATGCAGGTGGAGCGCGTGCGCGCCGCCATCAGACGAGAGATTTCCGCTGATCATACCGAAGCAGAAGATCCCCGTGAATCTGATAAGCAACCCATCATCGAGTTGCGCGACGTTTCGCTCGCCTTCGATCGCCCGGTTCTTACCGGCGTCTCCTTCGCAGTCTACCCAGGCGAGACTGTCGCCATTGTTGGAGAGTCGGGGACGGGCAAGTCCACAATCGTCAAGCTCATACTTCGGCTGCTCGTGGCCGACAAGGGCGAAGTGCTCGTGCTCGGCAACGACATCGAAAAGCTCACGTACCAGGAGGCACTCGAAATTCGTCAGCACATGGGAATGGTGTTTCAGGGTTCCGCACTGTTCGATTCGCTCAGCGTCTTCGAGAACATCGCGTATCCGTTGCGCGAGCATACAAAACTGGACGATGATGAGATCGAGCAGCGAGTGCGCGAGAAGTTGAGGATCGTAGATCTTGATCCGGACCACGTAATGGAGCTTGCACCATCCGAGCTTTCGGGCGGAATGAGGAAACGCGTCGGGATTGCGCGCGGGCTCGCGGCCAATCCAAAGATCATGCTTTACGATGAGCCGACGTCGGGTCTCGATCCGCTCACGACGGGCACGATCACCAATTTGATTCTCAAACTTCAGCGCGATTTCGACGTCACAAGCGTGGTCGTGACTCACGACATACGCTCGGCATTTCGCATGGCAAGCAAGATCGCACTTCTGTACGATGAACACATTGTCTTCTTCGGTTCTCCAGAAGACATGACGGCTTCTGAAGATCCGTACATCCAGACTTTCCTCGGTGGCTACTGAATGAGGCGAAAAGAAATCATTTCCAAGGACGCGGTACGAGTCGCGGTTCTCGCGATCGTCGCGCTGGGCATTCTCTCGTTCGCGGTCGTCAAGCTGGGTCAGGCGGCGAGGTTGTTCTCTCGACGCTATTCGTTGTACGCATTCATTCCCAATGCGAGCGGCTTGCGGGTAGGCGGGCAGGTCACTGTCGCGGGTCAGTTGGCTGGTTCCATCAGCAACATCGAGTTCCTCCCGGTGGACAATGACACCATGCGAAACTTGAGGGTCACCGTTCAGGTGGATGAAGACCTGCAACAGCAAGTACGGCTCGACTCGCGCGTGATGCTGCGCAACCAGGGTCTGCTCGGCGATCGCTTCTTCGACATAACTCCGGGCACGCCCCGATTTCGGGCGTTGCACGAGGGCGACACGCTGACACTCGGTCCGTCGGTGGATTACGACGTGATGATACTGCGCGCTTCCACTGTGCTCGCCGATGTGGCCGGACTCACGCATGAACTGCGCGGGATCACGCAATCTGTGGCGCAAGGCAAGGGCACCGTAGGCAAGCTGCTGACTGACCGGCAACTGTACGACAGGCTCAATTCAACACTGGCCTCCACCAGCAATCTCCTCACTCGACTCCAGAATCCGAACGGAAGCATGGGAAGGCTGCTGGACGATCCGCAACTGTATACGGGGCTGACTGGCATGGTCTTGCAAGTCGATTCGCTCATGACCAGACTGAATTCGGGCCAGGGTACGGCAGGCAAGCTCCTCCGCGACGACTCGCTCTACAGCAGCCTTGTCACCGTTACCGCCCGGGCCGATTCGCTCATCGGATCGCTCCGAAATGGCAACGGAACGGCATCCAAATTCCTGAGCGATACGACCCTCTACAACCAGATGGTCGAGGCTGTGAAGCATCTGAACGAGATTCTGGCTGACATCCGAAAGAACCCCAAGCGCTACACCAAGGGGTCTGTCACGATATTTTAAGGTGTGAGCCCTGCGACACCATATGACATCGATGTAGTGGTAACCCGTGGCGCCGCCGCCGAGTCGATTCATCGTGTTTCGGCGGCCGTTGTCCAGGGTGATGCGCTCGTTGGCTATTCTCGAGATCCGGAGCTCAAGGCGTACTGGCGCTCGTGTGCCAAGCCGTTTCAGGTCATGCCGTTCATGGAATCCGATGGCCCCGGCGATCTCGGATGGGGAGCGGATGAAATCGCGCTGGCATGCGCGTCCCATGGTGGCGAACCAGAACACGTCGCAATCGCGGAGCGAATGTTGACGGATCTGGGATTGGAGGAAGGAGACCTCGCGTGCGGTGCGGCGGAGCCACTGTCGCAACGCGGCCAGCGCTTGCTGCGCGAATCGGGCGGCAGGCCAACGCGTCTTCACAACAATTGCTCCGGCAAGCACGCGGCAATGCTGGCGCGAGCGCAGGTTGCAGGCTGGCCCACTGCCGGTTACGACAGACTCGAACACCCGGTTCAACAATCCATTGTCCATGAGATTGAGCGCTGGACCGGCGTTGCTCGACGCGAAATGAACATTGCGTACGACGGCTGCGGCGTGCCCGTATTCGGACTGTCGCTCGAAGCAATGGCGCGGGCGTTCGCCCGGTTTGCGGCCGCTATTCGTGCGGGAGATGAAATTCCCCGACGCATCGGCGACGCCATGCTCGCGAATCCATTTCTTGTGGGCGGCACGGACCGCTTTGATACTGTTCTGATGGAAGAAGCGCCGGGCATAGTGTGCAAGATCGGCGCGGAAGGTGTACACTCCGCGGCGATTCTCGCGACCGGCACCGGAGTGGCGATCAAGGTCGAAGACGGTGCATCGCGAGCGCAATATCCCGCGCTCCTCGCGCTACTGCAGCACCTTGGTGCGCTTCCGGATCCGCTGCCTCAAAGGCTTGCCGATCATGCGCGCAAACCTGTGCGCGATACTCGGCACGAAGTTGTTGGCGAGATCGTCGTTCGCGCAATGATGTGATCCTGCCAGCGCAAAGGCGCCGTGGCGCCAATGAGGACTTGAGGTATCGTTGACATGATGGAACCGGACGCTCTTTTTAACGATTCGATGCGGGCACTCGTCCGCATCGCTGGCGCCGTGACAGGCGCGCCGATCGCCTTCACTCGGAGAGTGCTGACGGAATCGATTGGCGTTGCACCAGGCTCCGCGGTGGAAGAGGTGATCCTGCAATCGTACCTGTTTGCCGGCTTTCCGCGCGCACTGAATGCAATGCGCGTCTGGAGAGAAGTCTCCGGCGAGCCCGCGCCCGCAGGGGATCCTTCGCTCAAGCCTGCCTCGGCCGCAACTCTGCAGAAGAAAGGCGAGGAAATCTGTCACGCCGTTTACGCGGGCAAGTATGACGCGCTACGCCAGACTGTTACCCGGTTGCATCCCGCGCTGGACACGTGGATGGTTAGCGACGGCTACGGCAAGGTGCTCGCTCGCCCAGGGCTCGTGCTGGCGCAGCGCGAGCTTTGCATCGTTGCAGCATGCGCGGCGTCGGAGCAGCCGCCGCAGCTGAAATCACATCTACGTGGCGCACGCAATTGCGGCGCAACCATCGACGATTTGGCGCAGACTCTGTCGGCGCTTACGGACATCGTGACGCGCGAGGCATTGAGTGCCGCGCGTGAAGAACTGAATCGAATCAGGGAGAACTGACGGTGTTCATAGACAAGGTGAAGGTCCGCGCTATCGCGGGAACGGGCGGGTCTGGCTGTCAGTCGTTCCGTCGAGAGAGTCTCGTTCCAATGGGCGGTCCCGACGGCGGCGACGGCGGGCGTGGCGGAGACGTGATCGTTCGCGGCAACTCCAATCTCGCGACGCTTCTCGATTACACCTATCGCGACGAATGGGCGGCGGACCGCGGACAGCATGGCATGGGCTCCAACATGACCGGCAGGAGCGGCAAGGATGTCTACATGCCGGTGCCACCCGGAACCATTGTGCGCGATGCTGCCACGGGTGAGATCATTGCGGACGTGCTGGCCGACGGCGAGGAATACATCGTCGCCAAGGGGGGACGTGGAGGCAAGGGGAATGCTTTCTTCGTTACCCCAACGCACCAGTCACCACGCGAATGGCAGCCGGGAGAAGAAGGACAGGAACGTACGCTCGAGCTTGAGCTAAAGCTCATCGCGGATATAGGACTCGTCGGTCAACCAAACGCCGGAAAGTCCACACTTCTCTCCGTGATATCCGCGGCGCGCCCCAAGATCGCGGACTACCCATTCACAACTCTGCAACCCAATCTTGGCGTCGTCCAGCTTTCGGATTACCGCACGTTTGTAGTCGCCGACATACCGGGAATAATCGAAGGCGCCGCGGAAGGAAAGGGCCTCGGTCTCCAATTCCTCCGTCACATCGAGCGCACCCGCATTCTCGCAATGCTCATACCGATTGACGCGATGGATTGGCAGGCGGAATACGATCAGCTTCGCGTTGAAGTCGCCAAGTACAGCGTGGAACTCGCCGCGAAGCCGTTCTGCGTGGTCTTCACCA
>JBDTAB010000065.1:0-4943 GCA_039924865.1 Gemmatimonadaceae bacterium
GCGGAAAATGCGTGTGACCACAGAGAAGTATTGGTTGCGTAACCGCGCCTGCGAGTTCCTTCACCTGTTCCATCGGCGCCAGTGACGCGCCGTGCGGCCCCACCTTTTCGACGAAGTACGTGAGATCGCGTGCTGGGGTTCCGTGACACAGGAAGATGTCACCGAGTACGGCTGTGGTCGGAAACGTTGCGAGCCATGCGCGGTGCCGATGGTCTATTTCAACATCCGCGTACCTGTCCAGTACACCGAGCTCGGCTGAAGGTCGTTCGACAAGCTCGCGGTCGTGGTTACCGCGAACGGTTAGAAATCCACGGGACATGAGGAGGTCGGCGGTTGCCGCCGGCTGCGAAGGTCCCGAGAGACAATCACCCAGGTCCACGGTCGCATCCGGAGCACGGTCCGCAATATCCGAAAGTACCGCCTCCAGCGCGCGGAGATTTCCGTGTGTGTCAGATATAACAGCGATTCGCATCCGGAGAGCGGCAGCAGGTGAGGGAATCCGACCCAAGTCAAGCTACCGACGTCGAGATATATCGGTGCGGAAATGTCTCGGTTCCAGTTGATCGTGACAAGCGCGAGTGGCCGAATACTCGAACGGATGTTGCAAGTGCATCCCGACGCGTGGGCACGATTTGAGCAAGGAATATACAGCCACCGAAGTTGGTCATCTTACTGGAGGCAGATTACATGACGGCAAAACTGGATAAGCCGATCAAGCGCGAGCTTGATCTGAATGGCACATTGTATACGATCACCATAGCACCAGAAGGCGTGAGCGTTGCGGAAAAGGGGCGGCGCACACGCAAGTTCCTGAGTTGGGAAGCTCTGGTGTCAGGCGACGCCGAACTCGCGCGGGATCTGAATGTGTCGCTCGATGCGTTCGGTCAGCGCGGGACGTGATGTGCGCCTGGCCTCGGCACAGTCTTTTGGCGCAGCAATCCTTGCTGGCTGCCTGATGGTCACCTCGACCGCAGGGGCGCAAGGACCGATCCTTTCGCCAATCTCGATTGGCATCGCGGGTGGCGTGGCCGTTCCAACAGGGCACCTTGCCGATGGCACGGCCAGCGGATTTGCCGGAGTCAATACCGGCTTCAACGTAACGGGCGCGATTGGACTTGGCCTTCCGTTCCTGCCGTTCTCGTTTAGAGGAGAGGCAGCGTACAACGGCTTCGACGCCAAGAGCGCGAGACAGGCGACGGTTGGCGAGGAGATCAACGCCGATGTACGCGTGGTCAATGTCACCGCGAACATCGTTCTGCCGGTGCATCTCCCGGTACCGACAATGGTTCTCAACCCGTATCTGATCGGCGGCGTAGGGAAATACAACGTTCGCTTCTCTCCGGCGACTTCGGGGAGCATCTCAAGCAGCAATTTCGGGTTCAACATCGGCGCCGGTGTGAAGGTTCCGATGATTGTATTCGATGCGTTCGTCGAGGCCCGGTACCATCGCGTCAATCAGAGTAATGGGTATCTGGCATTCGTGCCCATTACCGTTGGTGTGATGTTCTAGGTAGCGGTTGTAGTTTGTCGTCGCTTATCCGGTCCGCTCGCCGGCGTGAATTGGATGGCACCGGTCCAGATGGTGGCATTGCCTCGCGAACTGACAACTGTCAGATTATTCATGGTTGTTTTTTCGTAGGAGCAATCATACGGAGTCATCGGATAGATGAGCGACTCGGATGAACGGACACGATCGGTACTTGACCCGATTCACGGGCTAATTCGGTTAACCGAAACCGAAATGAAAGTCGTCGATCATCCACTGTTCCAACGGCTACGAAACGTCAAGCAGAATGGGCTGCTGTATCTTCTGTTTCCTGCCGCGACCCATACGCGCTTCGAGCATAGCCTGGGTGTTTTATATGTCGCCCATGGAATGCTAAATAGCCTTGTTCTAAACTCGAGCGTCGGAAGGTCCAAGCTCGCAGTCAAACTGCGGAGGGATGCTCGCAGCGGTCAGGCCGTGGAATTTCCGTCGCGCGATTCGGACGAGGGCAGGCTGCTCTATCGGATCACCCGTTTAGCGGCATTAGTGCACGATCTCGGACACGGTCCGCTATCACACACCTTCGATAGCTTTG
The DNA here is from genome assembly GCA_039924865.1 of Gemmatimonadaceae bacterium. Lineage (GTDB taxonomy): Bacteria > Gemmatimonadota > Gemmatimonadetes > Gemmatimonadales > Gemmatimonadaceae > Fen-1247. Next base: position 2,082 of record JBDTAB010000065.1, read on the forward strand.
CACCGACTCGTGATTCGCTTCGGTCCGTTCTGAACGATCCGGCTCTTAGCGCGCTAGCGCCGTTTCGTGAGCTGCTAGCTGAATGGGGCATGAGCAGCGCCGGGCCCGAAGCGGCCAAGAACCGTAGAGTTCCTCATGAGGTAATGTCCTGCGTCTTCTTCGCGAAGATTTGGCGCGATCTCAGACTGGACGATTTCACAGTGCGCGCCGTTTGCACCGCAATACTTGGCGACCACGCAGAGAGCCTAACAGGCGATGAGAACCTACGCACGTGGGGGCCACTCATACATGATATAGTCGCGTCAGCGCCAGCCGACGCGGATCGTATGGATTACATGGAGCGCGACTCGCGCTCGATCGGGGTTACCTACGGGCTATTTGACCGCAATCGAGTACTCAAGTCCTTACTCTGCTATAGAGACGATGGTTCGGGATATCCATGCTATCGTTTGGGGATCAAGCAGAGCGGGCTGAAGGCAATTGAAAACTTGCTGCAGGCGCGCTACGAGCTCTTCGCGCAGATTTACTATCACAAGACGAACAGGGCTGTTTCACGAATGCTCGAGGCTGTCGCGAAGATCGCGAATGAAGAGCTGGATATCTTCGACCCATCGACTCATTTGGTAGCTGACTGGGTCGGCGTTTATCTGGATCTAGGCGACGAGCAGTTTATGCGACTGCTTCGAGGTCAGTGCAAACTCGAGATGCCAGCACCGATAATGAGGCTGGGGGCGCAAATTGCGGACCGACAGCTTTGGAAGCGCGTACTCGATCCGACTGCTGGTAAAGAAGCAGACAGAGTTCTTGCAACGCTTCACCAGGAATTCCCAGCGCTGGGAGTCACCATTCAATTGGATCGTAACGGGCCAAACGCGCTCAAGGATCTTGACAAGGGCGCCCCGTTATTGATTCGGAACGGCGATGGTGTCTATGAGGCAGTACGTCGCAGGCCCTGGTCCTCGGAGTCTGCGATCATCGCCGCCCTCGAAGAAGCTGATAAGCAGTTCGTACGGATCTATTTTGACAGCTCGGACAAGTCCATGGCGAAGGTATTACGGAATCGCGCATTGAAGCTAGTTTTCGACGCAAGGGAGGAAGTGCATGTCGCATCTTGAGGTCGAAACCAAATTCGAATTGAGCGAGACTGATTTCGATGCATTGAAGCGATTGGGTCACATCGCCAGTCGCGCTGAGCAGCTCAATGTCTATTACGACGCGGCTTGGAAGCTTGCGGACAGTTCCACCACACTTCGTATACGATTCAAGGACGGTGCTGACCCAGTTCTGAGCCTGAAGATCCCGGTCTCGCATTCAGGATCACGCCGAGTCATGCAGGAAATCGAACTCACTCTGCCGAAAGGGTGTCCCGCGCTCTTACCGTCGCGCCATCCCATGAGAATCGATGTGGATCGACAGCTCCCGGATGACTTCTGTGAATATCTTCGCCAGCTCGGCGTCAAACACCTTGAGCGGGTGGGCTGGGTTAGAAACACGCGCTATGTTCTGGAGATCGAGGACATCGGGTCTATCGAGCTAGATCGACTCGAACTCCCCGACGGTAGCGTGGTGCATGAGGCCGAGATCGAGTCGGACAACGACTGGACACATCGGAGCCTGGCTGATTTTGTGTGCCAGTACGCTCCACAGGCGAGACCATCGGCGGTTAGCAAGTTTCAGAGATTCCGGAGAGCTGCCGTTACGGCGTAGCAAGGCGGGCGGTTTCCTGTATTACCGAGCGGACCACCGAAGTGTGAAGTATGCCGCCCTTCCGGGAACCGGCGCGCCACTCACGTCGCGGTATGATTCGCCGGTCAAGTTCATGAGACCGAGCGAGAGTGTGATTGAGCGATCGTACGGCGAGGGGAGAATCATTCGCGTGTTGATCATTGCATGCTCGTTCTCGCCGGCTCGGCGCGCGACGGATGCATCGGCAGCGATCCGTGCGCCAAGCAACGGATATGTAGTGGAGAGCCCGAACGAGCTGGTGATGGGATTGAGAGCATACTTGCCCTTCAGGCCGGCGGCGGTCCGGGCGTCAAACGCGAGACCGGTTGCACGAACACTCCAGTCGCCATTACCCAGGAAATCGTGCAAACGAGCCTCGGTCTCGATCCCGAGATTGTTGACACGCCCAACGTTCATCGTCCGCCACGGAACCGAATCCGCCGCGTCCGACTGCTTGGTCCAGTCAATGACATCGTGCGCATCGCGCAAAAAAGTGGTGGCATCCAGGGACATGCGGGGCGATGGTGAGAAGCGTATTCCAGTCTCCGCGTCCCAGAAACGCTCGGTCCGAAGGTCTGGATTCCCAATGTTTGCAGGATCGCTGTAGTAGCGCTCGGTCCACGTTGCCGCGCGATAGCCGCGAGCCGCTGAGGCTCGGAGCGCGATGGTGCTCGTTAATGGCACCGACAAAGCGAGAGACGGTGAAGCAATCGTCCCGTCCACCGATGAACCATCCACTCGCAGCGCTGCGTCGAGAACAGCTCCGCCGGCGCCGCCGAGTACTGCTTCTGAAAGAAAACCGTTGCGTCGCAATCGGCGGTTCCCGAGGCGCGCGCTGGTGAGGCGCAGATCATCCGCGTCGCCACCAAACGCTACCGTCAACATTTTGGAGATGGTGCGCCGCGCAACGATATGACCGCCAGACTGCCATGTTATGTGTCGGTTCTGGTATACGGCTGGGTTGTCCCGCAGAAGTGTGAAGAGATCGCCGTGTCGCCGCGTGTCCGCGCCGAGTGAAAGCGACCAGTTGTTGCCAAGGGCGCCGTCCCACTGCGCCGATCCCGTAGTTGCGTGTGTATCCTCGAACGATGGATAAGGGCCGTAGAAATCGGCCGCGCCAAACTCACGGACTCCGAC
>JBDTAB010000066.1:0-27375 GCA_039924865.1 Gemmatimonadaceae bacterium
CCGCACGAAAGCGGTTGAAGGAGCACGCCAACGTTTCTGTACGCGAGGGCGACCTGGGCGCGCTGCCAATCGAGGACGAGTCGCTGGACGCGGCGCTGATATTTCTTGTGCTGCATTACACGGCGGATCCCGCTGAAGTGCTGAGCGAGGTACACCGTGTGCTCAAACCCGATGGGCGAGTGCTGGTGGTCGACATGATGCCGCACGAGCGATCGGAGTTTCGCAATATCATGGGACATGTTTGGCAGGGCTTTGGCGCCGACGAGCTTTCGCGTTGGGCCGAACAGGCAGGACTGCACGACCTTCGCTACCACCCGCTTCCAGCGGATTCGGTCGCCAAGGGACCGACGTTGTTTGCGGCGTCAGCGCGCCGTCCATCGCGCTCTAGACGAGTCGTTTCAGCAGGCGAGGCGACAAAGAGTGCCGCACCCGCGAAGCTTGCCACGCCGGCCGCGGCCGCTTCGCAATCCACGAAACCGAAGACCGGCGCGCGCGCTGGGAATTCATCTGGTAATCCACAACGCAAGTGAGACAGCAATGGCAACGATGACAAAGCCGGACAAATCCGCAAAGACAAGTGCAACCGCCGATCGACCGCGTTTCAAGGTCGCCGACATATCGCTCGCTGACTTCGGGCGGAAGGAAATGCGCCTCGCCGAACAGGAAATGCCGGGGCTGATGGCGCTCCGCGCGGAGTACAAGGGCAAGAAGCCGCTTGCAGGTGCCCGCATCATGGGTTCGCTGCACATGACAATTCAGACGGCGGTGCTGATCGAGACGCTCACCGAACTCGGCGCCGATGTGCGCTGGGTGAGCTGCAACATCTTCTCGACTCAGGATCACGCGGCTGCAGCGGTCGCCGTTGGAAAGAACGGAACTGCAGAAAACCCCAAGGGCATACCGGTATTCGCGTGGAAGGGCGAGACTCTGAAAGAGTACTGGTGGTGCACGGAGCAGGCGCTCATGTGGCCCGATGGCCAGGGGCCGAATCTTCTGCTCGATGATGGCGGAGACGCGACGCTGCTGGTACACCGCGGCGCTGACTTCGAAGCTGCTGGAAAGATTCCGAAATTTGACGCCGCGAACGACGCAGAAGAATGGGGCGTGATTCTGGATCTGCTACGTGCGCAGTCCAAGGCAAATCCCGGTCGATGGACTCAGGTCGCCGCCGCCATTCGCGGCGTCTCGGAAGAGACTACGACTGGCGTACACCGTCTGTACGAGATGATGAAGGCGGGCACGCTCCGCTTCCCGGCGATCAACGTCAATGACTCTGTTACCAAGAGCAAGTTCGACAACCTGTACGGTTGCCGTCACTCCCTCACCGATGGAATTCTGCGTGCGAGCGATGTGATGCTCGCCGGCAAGGTGGCCGTCGTGCTTGGTTACGGTGACGTTGGCAAGGGATGCGCGCAATCACTACGCGGCCAGGGCGCGCGCGTTGTGATCACAGAGATCGACCCCATCTGCGCGTTGCAGGCCGCGATGGAAGGTTATCAGGTAACTACGCTCGACGAAGTCGTATCGACCGCGGATATCTTCATAACCGCAACCGGCAACAAGGACATCATCACCGTCGCCGACATGGCGAAGATGAAGGACAAGGCCATTGTCGGCAACATCGGTCACTTCGACAACGAGATCGACATGGCTGGTCTCAAGAAGAAGGGGATAAAGCGGATCAACATTAAGCCGCAGTACGATGAGTTCGTGTTCCCCGACGGACACTCGGTCATGATCCTCGCCGAGGGTCGGTTGTTGAACCTCGGATGCGCGACTGGGCATCCGAGTTTCGTGATGTCGGCGTCGTTCACGAATCAGGTGATGGCGCAGCTCGAGCTGCACAGCAACGCGGACAACCTGAAGAAGGAAGTGTACGTGCTTCCCAAGCATCTCGACGAGAAGGTCGCGCGGCTGCATCTGGGCAAGCTTGGCGTGAAGCTGACGAAGCTGTCCAAGGAACAGGCGGATTACATCGGAGTTCCGCTCGATGGCCCGTACAAGCCGGAGCATTATCGGTACTAGGATTCAGGCAGAATTTTAGAAAGGGCCTCGTCGCAAGACGAGGCCCTTTGCGTCTGTATGGATCTGCTGCAAGCGGGTGGGAATGGGTGACCCCCGCCACTCGGAGTCACACTATGGATGGTGGGACCGCGTTTTGAGGAGGCGACTGACGGCGAGTCTCGATACAATTGCTAGTGAGGGTGGAATCTGCCTATATTTCCTCCATCCACATGAACCCTCCTGGCGATGGCCCTCAATATCAAGAATGCCGAGGCTGACCGTCTCGTCCGCGAGCTTGCCGCGGCCACGCATTCGTCCTACACCGAGGTTGTGGTGACAGCTCTCCGCGAAAAACTTGCGCGTGAAAAGGGCAGGCGGCGATCCATTGGGCTCGCGGAGGAAATTGCACGCATTCAGGAGCGCGTCGCCCAGATTCCGGTACTCGACCAGCGCAGCCCGAACGAACTGATCGATTACGACGAACAGGGATTGCCAAGAAAATGATCATCGATACTTCAGCGCTGATCGCGATTCTCTGGAAGGACCCCGATGCCGCTCGCCTGATTGCTTCCATTGACGCCGACCCGAGCCGGCTCATGTCAGTTGGTTCGGTTTTGGAAGCAGCTTTGGTGGCGCAGGGACGAGGCGGAGACTCCGCCGAACGCGAGTTGGACGTTCTGATCCAGCGCATCTCGATCGAGCTTGTCTCCGTGACCGCCGAGCAATGCGAGATCGCGCGATCCGGCTATCGCCGATTCGGCAAGGGACGGCATCCGGCGGGGCTCAATTATGGGGACTGTTTCAGCTACGCTCTCGCGATAGTAGCCGATGAGCCGCTGCTGTTTACAGGAGGGGATTTTTCGAAGACCGATGTCCGGGTTGCATGAACACGCCTGCCTAGTTCGGCGTCGCGCTTATGATCCTGTTCCGGGGTCGCACCGAATCGTATGTTGGAGCGCGGGATGTGACGAGAGTTTCGGAGTCTGCGCCAGAAATACTTTGTTTGAGGCTACAATCCGATGAAACAGCTTGGAGAAGGTGTGACCAGGACGGAGTGGCGGAACCTCATCGTGTACAGCGTCGTCGGAGTGGTCGGATTGACCTTAATGCAGATTGGCCTTTATGCAACTTTTCTCCCGTCGTGGCCAGTGCGAAACAACTTCGAACCGGCGATATCGACAGCTGTCGTTGTACAACTCTACATTTCGTATCTCAAGCTGCGCCAACGAGCGCGCGCGTAGCAATCCATTTTCACAGCCCTGGTCACCGCTGCACGAACGTAGACACCACCACTTCTCTTCCCTGAGCAGCCGCATGGCTTCGCACGTTGGCGACCGTCGCGGGGAAACCATACCAACGCTGTACAAACGCAGAATCGATGAGTTGGTGCCGACGCAATAGCTCCGCACGATTCCACTTGGGTGCGAGCAGCGGGATCGTGACTACGATTACGTCACGGCGCATTCCGAGTACTTGCTGTAAATACCATATTGGATAGGTGTCGTTGTCGCCGTGCGCGATAAATACGGCCCGCTCTGGAAGCGCTGAGAGCATCGCCCTGGATTCGTGCTCATCCCGCTGCTGCTCGTCGTGGCGCAATGCCATGACCGGGCCCCAGTTGAGAATTAACGGAAGCACGGCAACGATTACGGCTGCGCTCACAATATCACGCGTGCGAGAGCGCGTCGACTTCATTCGCTGTGCGATTGTCCGCGCGAGTTGCACGACTCCAAAGCCAGCCCATGCGCCCCAGCAGACGAACGCCCACGTGAAGAAGTAGTCGCGATCGCGCGCTTCGTGCTTCGTACCTGCGGGAACCACTCCCGCGCCGTACGAGGCGCCGGCCCGAAGGTTCAGGTAGAGGACAACTCCGATGCTTGCGGTAACGAACAGAATCATCCAGGCGCGCCAGCTCGCGCGGTTGATCGCACGGTGACGCAACGTTCCGAAAATCCCCAGCAACGCATAGATCACGGTCACCGAGGTTCGTGCTATGGTGGGGCCGGGATCGGGACCCAGCCCGAGGGCAACCTGCCAATCGGCGTATTCGAAAACGTTGCCAAATTGCAACCAGAGTGGTGCGTTGCGCGGCCAGAGTGGCGCTACATCGTACTGGTGTCGGCCGATTACATGGATCAGCGCGCGAATGGTGGATGGATTGCCCTGGTTGATCGCAGGATCGTGCTGCGCCCGAACCAGCATGAACAGCACTACGGAACCGCCAAGCAACAAAAGAAGGCCGCAGACGAACAACTGGCGCAAGGTCGGGCGCCGCGGCGCCGACGCGATCAGGTAAAGCGCCGCGGGAACGGCGAGCAATGCGGTGAGATGCAGCGACCAAGCAAGGCCTGCAGTGTATGCGGTGAGGAGCAGCCAACCTCCGCTTTGCGTAACTACGTACTGGCGGGCGCACCAGAAGATGACAAACGCGCCAAGCAGAGCGCATGCGTAGACTTCGGTCTCGGTTGCATTGAGCCAGATCGTCGACATGAGGCCCGCAGTCAAGGCCGCGGCAAATGCGCCGACCGCATCGTCAGTGGCGCGCCAGAAGACATTCGCGACGATGCCGAGTGCGAGCGCTGTGCACAGCGCGGAGAACGCGTTGACCGCGATCGTGAAGCTCACCACCGGCGATGCCAGCATGCTCCAGACGCGAGCAAGCAGGATGTAGAGTGGTGTCCCCGGCGGGTGTGGTATTCCGAGTGAGTGGATCGCAGCGAGGAATTCGCCGGCGTCCCAGTAGGTCATGCCGCGCGCGAGAGTGGCGCAGTAGACCACGAGCAGGAATACCGCCGCAGCGACATCAGGACGGAAGCTCCGCGCCGGCGGAGCGCCGCTTACTGTCACGCGGTCATTTCGCCCGCCGAAACGTGGCCGGTCGACAGCCGCGGCATCTGGCCACCAAGTATCTCGCGAAGCTCATGCGTCGAGAGTGACCGATAGAGTATTCCCTTGTGCGCAACGGAAATCGATGCGTTCTCTTCACTGACGACCACGACGAGCGAATCAGTTTCCTCGCTAAGCCCGAGCGCCGCCCGGTGACGTGTGCCCATTGTACGATCGGGAAGCACCGATTGAGACAAAGGGAGAATGCAGCCTGCGGCAACAATTACGTTCTCGTGGATGATCACGGCGCCATCGTGCAGGGGTGTGTAGGGCGTGAAAATCGTCACCAGCAGATCGGACGAAGCATTTGCCTGAAGCTCCGTCCCGGTGTCCGCATAGGTAGTAAGTGACATTTCCTGTTGTAGCACGATAATCGCGCCGTGCGATGTGCGGCTCAGTCGATCAACCGCGTCAACGACTTCTTCCGCGACTTCTATGCGTGGCACGCGGCGTAGGAATCGAACCCTGCGGGGGTATCGCATGCGAAAGAAAATACTGCGCAGCTCGGGCTGGAACAGGATCAGCAGAACGATGACCGCGATCTCTATCCAGGTCACGCACGCGCCTCGAGTAGCGCAGCCGCAGCGTCCAGCGCGTGACGATTCTCGCGCACGTCGTGCACGCGGAACCAGGTGGCACCAAGCGTGAGTGCTACCACGTTTGCGCCGATGGTGCCTGCCCCACGTTCCGATGGCACCTGCACGCCTGTCAACTCCCCTATGAATCGTTTGCGCGACGCACCAACCATTACCTGAAAGCCAAGCTCAAGCAATCTTGGGAGATTCGCAAGTGCCGCGATTGACTGCTCCGCACGCTTGGAGAATCCAAGGCCCGGGTCCAGTACGATGTGCTGGCGCTCCACACCGGCCGCGAGCGCCATGTCTGCTGCGCTCCAAAGTTCATTTACGACTGCAGTCATTACGTCGTCGTCGCCGTAGTTAGCGTCGCTGAAACTCGCCATGGACGCGACGGTGCCCCGCGAATGCATTAGAATGAGCGTCGCACCAGATCGTGCGCAGACGCGACCGATTTCAGGATCGAGCCGGAGCGCGGACACGTCGTTCACAATCGCCGCTCCAGCCGCTATCGCCGCGGTGGCAACGGACGATTTCACCGTGTCGATAGCGACGCTGGCGTCGGGCCAACGGTCTACAATCGCTTCGATCACCGGAATCACACGGGCGAGTTCCAGGGCTTCGGAAACCGGCACTGCACCGGGTCTCGTGGACTCGCCGCCAACCTCGATTACATCGGCTCCGTCGGCGAGCAATGAGTCGGCTCGCGCGACGGCGTTGGAGAATGACAAAAAATTACCCCCGTCGCTGAAGCTGTCGGGGGTAACATTTAGCACGCCGACAATTGTCGGCTTACGCAGGCGCTATCTCCGGGCCGCCGAATAGTGGTGGCCGAGCCGGTTTCGGATTTGGAAGTGCAGCAGGAGCCGGAACTGGTGGCGCCGGCGGAGGTGAAGTTGGCGCACGCGGGGGAAGCTCCTCGCCGCGTGCGAGCGACCTCACTTCATCGCCCGAAAGTGTCTCGCGCTCGAGCAGTGCCGCGGCGACAGTGTGAAGCAAATCCAGATTCTCCGTGAGAACGTCGGTCGCGCGCTGGTACGACTCGCGGATCAACTTGGAAATCTCGGCGTCGACCAGCTGGGCAGTGCTGCTGGAAATATGTCGACGGCTCTGAATCTCGCGACCGAGGAAGAGCTCCTGCTCATCGTCACCGACGAGGATCGGTCCTACTACATCGGACAGACCCCACTGCGATACATACCGGCGAGCGATGTTGGTCGCCTGCTGAATATCGCTGGCCGCTCCGGTCGTCACATGTTCCTTTCCGAACACGAGCTCTTCGGCGGCACGACCGCCGTACGCCTTTACGAGAGTGGCTTTCAGTTGCTCGCGCGTAATGGAGACGCGATCATCTTCGGGCAGTGTGAACGCGAGTCCGAGCGCGCGACCGCGTGGCACGATCGTGACTTTGTGGAGGGGGTCGTTCCCCTTCACCTTGATGGCGCAGATGGCGTGTCCGCCTTCATGATACGCGGTAAGCTTGCGCTCGGCGTCTCTCATAACCATCGACTTGCGCTCGGCGCCGAGCATGACCTTGTCCTTGGCGTCCTCGAGGTCGATCATGTAGACCTTGTCATGACCGCGGCGTGCAGCTAGCAACGCGCCTTCGTTCATGAGATTGGCGAGGTCGGCGCCGGACATTCCCGGTGTTCCGCGCGCGAGCGTCGTGATATCAACATCGTCTGCGACAGGCTTGTTGCGCATGTGAACGCGCAGGATGCCCTCGCGGCCACGGAGATCCGGTGCATCGACCACGATCTGGCGATCGAAACGGCCCGGACGCAGTAGCGCCGGATCCAGAACATCGGGACGGTTTGTCGCGGCGATCAGGATCACGCCTTCGTTCGACTCGAAGCCGTCCATTTCTACGAGCAGCTGATTGAGCGTCTGCTCGCGTTCATCGTGACCGCCGCCAAGTCCGGCGCCGCGATGGCGCCCGACAGCGTCGATTTCGTCGATGAAGATGATGCACGGAGCGTGGGCCTTGCCCTGCTCGAACAGGTCACGCACGCGGCTGGCGCCGACGCCCACGAACATCTCCACGAAATCGGAACCCGACATCGAGAAGAATGGGCGGGCGGCCTCACCGGCTACGGCGCGAGCGAGGAGAGTCTTGCCGGTCCCTGGAGGTCCAACGAGCAGACAGCCCTTTGGAAGACGACCGCCGAGCTTGGTGAACTTGGCCGGGTCCTTAAGGAATTCGATGATCTCCTGCAGTTCCATCTTGGCTTCGTCAGCACCTGCGACATCGGCAAACGTGACCTTCGGCGAATCCGCAGTCAACAACTTGGCCTTGGACTTTCCAAACGAGAACGCACGATTGCCGCCCGACTGCATCTGCTTGAACAGGAAGATCCAGAAAGCGATCAGGAGCAGATACGGGAGGAACTGAATGATGAAGCCGAGCGTGGAGGCGTGCGCATCTTCAGCGACGATCTCCACGTTGTGGCTGGTGAGGCGCGTAACCTCCTCGTCCGACTGCGCGACCGGGAGCAGCGTAGTGAATTTCTGAGCAGGCGTCTTCTGAACGGTGCCCTTTGCGTCGCGGACAATGACAGGCTCCTTGAACTCACCAATGACCTTTACGCCACCCTGCATGGTGACCGATCGGATATTATCGCGATCGAGTTCGTGGAGGTACTGGGTATACGAGACGTCTGGCGCGGTCTCGCTGCCGCCACTCGTGTACGTAATGAAGACGACTGGAATGAGGATCACAAGCACCCAGAGTGCCAAGGTCTTGGAGAACTTGGCCCAACTGAAGGGCTTTTTGGGGCCGTTACCGGGCGGACGGGAGAGCGGCATCTATTCTAAACTCGCGATGTAAGGCAGGTGTCTGAAATCCTCTGCATGGTCAAGGCCGTAGCCAACCAAGAACTCATCAGGGGCGTCGAATCCGACGAACTGAGTGTCGTAGTGTAATTGCGTAGCGATTCGCTTATCGAGCAAGGCACAGATCGACAGCGACTTCGGCTGGCGAACCGCCAGCAGGTCCATAAGGACGTTCAGCGTCCTTCCGGAGTCGATGATGTCCTCCACCAGCAGGATGTGCTTTCCTTCCAGCTTGGTTTCGGGGTCGTACAGAAGTCTCACGTTTCCACTTGAAACCATGGATTCGCCGTAGCTCGCCGCAACGAGAAAATCCACCTGCAGCGGGCGCACGATTTGGCGAACCAGATCACTCAGAAAGATAAAGCTTCCCTTCAACAATCCGAGGACGAGCAAATCACCAGTTGGATATCCGCGGGTGATCTCGTCGCCCAATTCCTTTACCCGCGCGGCGATAGTCGGCTCGTCAAATGCGATTCGCGCGACCTTTCTCCCGAGTAGCCTTGGATCGGGATCAACCATTCGGTACCGCCGAGCGGAATGTGATCGCCTGGCGTTCCATGTAGACGGTGACACCGCCTGATAGCTGAATCTGCTGACCTGTCTCACCCTCTATAGTAAACTCCGCGAGTCGCTCGGTTCCGCGCCAGTCGAGGATAATTCCTGCTCGTGCACAGAGGGCGGGCCAGAGATATCGTAGCGAAGCACCGGGAAATACACTTAAGGGGCGTCTCTGGAACGAATGACTTTCGGGAGAATCGCTCATCATGGGAAAACTAAGTGCAATTGCCTCCATTTGCGCCCGCCAGGCGGCGGCTTTTTCGGAGATTTCCAAGAGGGAGCCCGCGAAACCGGGCGCAGCACGCTCCAGGGCCGGCAGGAGGTCGAGCCGAACACGGTTCCGCAGGTGTCGTCGGTCCGAATTTGAAGGATCCGTCACGTACGGCAAGCCGTTTCCGGCCACATAGGTCGCAATCTCGGCCCGTGTCGTTTCCAGAAGGGGCCTGGCGATTGGCGATTCTGCGTAGAGACCGGCCAGTCCCCTAGGGCCGGCTCCCCGGAGGGCTCGAATCATGACAGTTTCGACCTGGTCGTTCAGGGTATGGGCCGTGACTACGGTCGCGTCGAGCCGCGCGGCGACATCGTCAAGGAATTCCCAGCGGGCGGCCCGCCATTCGGCCTCGGAGCGGCCCGTCTTCGGGGCAGTCCCGGTGACGCAGCCGACGCCCAAGTCCAGTGCATGACGGGCAACCACGCGAGAGGCTTTCCGGGCGGCTGGGCCCGTTCCATGATCGAAGGTGGCGACGGTGAGCCCCGCATGGTCGAGCGTCTTGGCGCCCGCGTCCAGGAGGACCATGGAGTCCATTCCGCCAGAGACCGCAAGGAGCCAGTTGCCTTCGCCGAGCGCCGAAACGCGCTGCCGAATTTGCGTCACGGTGTCGTGAGCGGTACCCATCGTGTTAACTTATCGGCCCGCCCTTCGTGCGGCGCGAAATTTACCTTCACGCGGTTGTCGATAGATGCTTCAGGGACATATCGGAGTCGAAGCGAACGGTCCGCTGGGACTTCTATGGGTTTCTCTCGGACTTATCGGTTTCTACATCGGGCTACTCTGGCTCAACAGTCTGCTGGGGACATTTCTCACGCCTTTGATCCTGATTCCCGTAACGTGGCTGACGGATCATTTGAAGCGTCGGAAGGCGAAGCGTCAGGGACGCACGGAAGCGGAGTAGCAGCCTTTAGCGAGGTCCTGGAGACTCGCAAATTGCAAAACGTTTGGCCGGCCCGATGCGTATTCAACACAATGCGCAATTGGGCCCGTTTTATATCGTCAATCCTCTTCGCCGCGCCCTTGATGGCGCAGCAGCCGCGACCATCCACCGACTCGCTGCCGCTGTCCCTGCGCGAGGCGGTAAGTCGCGCCGATCGTGTTGGTGAAGAAGTAAGCATCGCGCGCGCGAATCTCTACACAACCAACGCGCAAGCTACGATGCAACGTGCTGCGGGGCTTCCGCAGCTACGCATTTCGGCTTCGGAGAACCGGACCGTTGCCAGCGCGCGCGGACAGGCGGTAGGTGCAGTATTCAACCAGCCGTATAGCTACGCCGCAATGCTGAATGCATCACAGGTGCTCTTTCAGGGCGGCAGAGTGGTGAACGGCATCCGTGCCGCTCGCGCCGTCACCGGCGCGTCGGAGCAGCAACTTGCTGAAACGCGCTCACAGACAGGACTGCAGACACAGACCGCGTATATCACCGCGTTGTTTACAACGCGCATGGTGCAGATACAGGAAGGCAGTTTCGAACTCGCCACTGCGCAGCTCAGGCAGGCTGAACAATTCGAGAAGGCCGGCCGCATGTCTCGCTATGATGTGCTGCGTGCACGCGTCGCGCTTGCGAACATCGAGCCACTCGTACTCCAGGCGCACGAGGACGCACAGATTGCTGCACTGGAGCTCAAGCGGCTTGCGAACATCCCGTCGAAGCAGCCGTTGAGACTCACGACATCCATCGATTCGGCAGTCATCAATGACGTGCTTGCGTCGGTCGACACTGCGACAGGTGCGGAACGTCGGCCAGCGCTCGCGTCTGCGCAGTTCAACCTTCGTGCAAGGGAGCTCGGAGTTTCGATCGCACGCGGCGCGCTCTTCCCAACTGTATCGTTCAATTTCAACAGCGGATACGGCGCATATCCAGTAAAGGGAGACATCTTCCCACCGGGCCGCGGTATCTTTCGCAGTATCGCGTGTCCTGAGGGGAGCGCACCCGGAAAGGTCTGCATGGCACAGAACGGTGGCTGGTTCAGCGATCGCTCTTTTGGGTTCAGCGTTTCCATCCCGGTGTTTGACGGGCTGCTGACCAAGGGCAACATCGATCTGGCGAGTGCGCAAGCGCATGTGGCACGGGCACAGCTTGCACAAACGCGTGAGAATGTTTTCAATGATGTCGAGCGTGCCAAGGCAGATCTCTCACGTGCCCGTGCGCAGTATGGCGCCCAACAGCAGAACGTCGCCGAGGCTGACGAAGCTTATCATCTTGCGACGCTGCGATATTCCCGCGGGATGGCGACACAGCTCGAAGTCTCCGACGCGCAGCTCGCACTGACCACGGCTCAGACGAATCAGGCACGATCACTCTACGACGTATACATCGCGGCCGTCGCCCTGGCGCAAACTCAGGGCAAGCCGCTTCCACTTCCTTCAACAGACAATGCACCCTTGCCGCCATCGGCACGCGCGAGCGTCAATCTCAAAGCCAACGCGAATGCAGATCACTAAACTGGCGAGGGCTACCATGCGCGCAACGATTTGTGCGGCGTTGCCCATTGCCGCAATAGCGTTGATCGGGTGCAATGCGGGGACTGGCGCTACAAAATCAGATCCACCGGGAAAAACCGGCGGAGCAACACCCAGTGCAAAGACACGAAGCATCGCACTATCCCCCGCTGACATCGCGACGCTGGCGACCGGATCACTTTCAGACGGCGTACCAATCACCGGACTGCTCAAGCCACTCGAGAGCATCGACATCCACGCACGGATCAATGGCGATCTGACTGGCGTTTACGTGCGCGAGGGTCAGCACGTGTCCAAGGGCCAGCTACTCGCGCAGTTCGAATCGGTCGCACAGGAAAGTGGCGCCGCAAGTGCGCGCGCTGGACAGGCCGCGGCCAAGGCCGATCTGTCACAGACGGAATGGAACTTCAAGCAGAGCAGCGATCTGTTCCATGCCGGCGCGATATCCGAGGCCGACTATCGCTCTTCTCAACAGGCGACCGATGCCGCTCGCGCAAGACTGGCAGCGGCCAAGGCGGCAGTCGACGCCGCTGACATAACAGCGCGCGACACTCGCGTAACCGCGCCGATCACCGGCGTCATCGACAAGAAGCTTGTCGATATCGGCGAGCATCTCGCGACTGGCGCTCCGATGTTCACTCTCGTAAGAAGTCAGACGCTCGAGCTTGCAGCAACAGTCCCGGAACGTCGCGCCAGTTCGATCAAGATCGGTCAGAGAGTGACCTTCTCGGCGCAGGGCCTCAACGTCGCTGGAAAAGTGGCGCGGATCAGCCCGACGATAGACCCCAACAGTCGTTCGATAACCGTTTACGTCGACATAGATAACCCTGACGGCGCGATCAAGGGGAACAGCCTGGCTACCGGTGATATCATCGCGAGCACGTTGAGCGGGATTCTGCTGATACCCACCACGGCATTGCACCAGACAGCGGACAGCGGCAAGACATACGTATTTCGCGTCAACACCGGAAAGGCGGAGCAGGTTTATATAACGCTCGGCATCGTGAACGAGCAGGCAGCCCGTGCACAGGTCGTATCCGGGCTGAAGGCTGGAGATAAGGTGATCGTTGGAAATGTTGGCACATTGTCGCCGGGAACGGAGATCCAGATCATCGGCGGCGATCACCCACAGCCGAGACCGTAATGTTCATATCCGACGTATCGATCAAACATCCGGTATTCGCCACGATGATGATGGTGGGACTCGTCGTGCTCGGCGTTGTGTCTTACCAGCGACTGGCGATTGACGAGTATCCGGACATTACCTACCCCACGGTAATCGTGCAGACAACGTACGCTGGTTCGTCGCCGGAAGTCATGGAACGCGACGTATCGCGTCCGATAGAAGAAGCACTGAATACGGTTCAGGGAATCCACGAGCTTACGTCGACGTCGATAGACGGATCATCGACCGTGCGTGTGTCACTCAACCTGGGCGTCGATGTACTTGCGGCGCAACAGGACGTGCAGGCCAAGATCGCGCGCATTCGGCGAGCATTGCCACCGAATATCGACGAGCCCATCGTACGCCACTTCGATCCAAACGACTCGCCGATCATGTCGATCGCGGTGCAGAGTCCGACGCGACCGATCCGTGAACTCACCGATCTTGCGGCGGAGGTGATAACACAGCGCCTCGAAGCAGTACCGGGCGTCGCCGCGGTGAATCTGTCGGGTGGTGAACAGCGCACGATCCGCGTACAGCTCGATCCAAACGCCATGCGCTCGTACGGAATCACGCCCCCCGAGGTGATGACCGCGCTGAGGAATGAGAATCAGGAGGTTCCAGCCGGCCGCATTGACAGAGGACCGACAGAGACGCTGGTTCGCATCCGCGGGCGGATCATAGATCCCAAGGCGTTCGGCGGGATAGTCGTGGCTGTACGGAATGGGTCTCCGGTGCATCTACGCGATCTCGGAACCGTGATTGACGGCTCAGCCGACAAGCGAACCGCAGCGCTGCTCGACGGTCAGTCCACGGTAGCGCTCGACATTCAGAAACTCGCCGGCTCAAATACTGTCCAGGTCGCAGACTCTGCCCATGTCGCGATCGCAGACCTGCAAGACATCGTTCCGAGCGACGTGAAGCTGACCGTCATCCGCGATGATTCAAATCGAATCCGCGACTCACTATCGGATGTGAAGCTCAACATCCTTATCGGCGCCGTTCTGACGATCGCCATTGTCTATCTCTTTCTGAATTCCTGGCGCTCGACGATCATCACCGGTCTGACGCTTCCAGTGAGCGTGATATCGGCGTTCTTCGTCATGTGGGTGTTCAATTTCACAGTCAACACGATGACGCTGCTCGCCTTGTCGCTTGCGATCGGATTGTTGATTGACGACGCCATCGTTGTTCGAGAAAACATCGTGCGACATGTACAGATGGGCAAGGACCACACGACGGCGTCAATGGAGGGCACGGACGAGATCGGCATGGCCGTAATTTCCACGACGCTGGCTGTCATGGCTGTCTTTGTGCCAGTGGCGTTCATGGGCGGCATCATCGGGAAGATCTTCTTTCAGTTTGGCGTGACGGTGGCGTTCGCGGTACTCGTCTCGCTGTTCGTTTCGTTCACGCTCGACCCCATGTTGTCGAGCGTGTGGCCCGATCCGGAACTCGAGCACGAGATGGGGCACGCCGGAGAGGTCGATTACAAAAAGGTGCGCAACCCGATACGGAAGGTTGCGCTGAAGTTCAATGCGCTGTTCGAACGCGCGTCGGACAAGTATCCGGGATGGCTGGCGTGGGCACTCCAGCATCGCGGGACCGTCGTGACTGGAGCGGCGCTGTCGGTCGTAGCGGCATTCTTGATCACGGCGAAGCTAGGATTTACGTGGCTTCCCGACACCAACTCGGACGAATTCGGCGTCAGCGTTCGCACGGCTCCCGGCTCCTCGCTGGAATACACCGTTGGGAAGGCGGAACAGGTCGCGGACTTTCTTCGAAAGCAGCCTGAAACCCGATTTACGTATACGACGATCGGATCGAGTTTTCGAGGCACACCAAATTCCGGCTCGATTTACGTGCATCTCAAGCCTGCGTCGGAGCGTTCGGCCTCGGTACAGGATATCCAGAATCGGCTGCGCGGAGCACTTCGCCAGATCCCGGGCATCACACCCACAATCCAGGGGGCGTACTCGATATTTGGCGGTCGGGGCCAGCCGATATCCGTGAACGTGCAGGGCCCGGAACAATCGCGCCTAAAGATCGCGGCGGCGCAAGTTCTCGAGGCGATCAAGAGTGTACCTGGCGTCGCAGAAGCAAACTCGAGTGACGACGGCGAAATTCCGCAGCTCGACGTCGATGTGGACCGCGAGCGCGCGTGGGCATCGGGCGTCGGTATCGCGTCAGTTGCAGCAACGCTTCAACCTCTGTTTGCCGGCCAGCGAACGACGCAGTGGGAAGATCCCAACGGCTACTCGCATGACGTCATCGTCGTGTATCCCGACTCGATGCGGAGGTCGGCTGACAACGTGGCGACGATCCCCATAGCGAGCAGTAACATCGACCCGTCAACGGGGCGACCGGTAATCATTCCATTGTCACAGGTTGCCGACATTACCCTCGCAACAGGACCGCAACAGATCAGCCGACGTAATTTGGAACGGCAGATTGGAGTGTCTGCCGGCGTGCTGCCCGGCTACAACGTGGGCGATGTTGCGGCGAAAGTACAGAAGGCCATCGATGCACTGGGTCTGCCAGCCGGTTACCACACCGAATTTGGCGGCGATGTGAAGAATCTGAACGAGACGAAGGGTTACGTGGGTAGCGCGCTCCTGCTGGCAGTCGTGTTCATCTATCTGATCATCGCCTCGCTGTTCGGATCGTTCCTGCAGCCATTTTCGATTCTGATGTCGCTTCCGCTGAGCTTCATCGGAGTCGCGCTCGCATTGTGGATCACGGGAAGCAACCTGAACATCATGAGCATGATCGGCATCATCATGCTCATGGGTCTCGTCGTGAAGAACGGTATTCTGCTGGTGGACTTCACGATTCAGAACCGCCAGGAAGGGGCTGAGCGACTCGACGCGTTGCTCACAGCAGGACGGACGCGGCTCCGGCCAATCATCATGACGTCAATGGCGATGATTTTCGGAATGCTGCCGCTGGCGCTGGCCATCGGGCCGGGCGCCGACCAGCGCGCGCCACTCGCTCGTGCCGTGATTGGCGGACTTATAACGTCCACCGTTCTCACACTATTTGTCGTTCCCGTGGTGTACACATTGATCGAAGACGCAACAGTCTTCACCACGCGTACAGCGCCCGATAGAATTCGCGGTTTCTTAAGACGCTCTTCACGTACCCTTCCGTCTCCAGAAACGGAATCCTCTCAGTAAAGATTTCCGGATCATCCGCGCCGCGCTTCTTCGCCCATCTGGTGACGCGGGAAGCGCCGGCGTTGTAGGCGGCGAGCGTGCGCGAAATGTCAGACTCGCTCTTCACCAGCGGCGCCAGGTGCCGGATACCGATTTCGATATTGATTCCCGGATCATAGAGCAGCGCCGGGTTCCATGACTTGATCCCGACAGACGGTGCCACGGCCTGGCCGACGGCAGGCATCACTTGCATGAGGCCCCGCGCACCAGCAGGCGATCGAGCGCCGGGATTGAAGTTGGATTCCTGTCGTATGAGTGCGGCAACCAATGCGGGATCCAACCCTGCCTTTCGAGACTCGGCCACTATTGTATCGCGTGCTGCGACCGGATAGATGAGCCTCCACACGTCGGGAGTTGAACCAACACGCTGCAACGCGGTACGCCCCAGCGCGATTGCGCGTGCGGCCTGGTCCGTGCCAGAGAATGCCGCCGCAGTGGCGAGAAGCCGAGTGCTGTCAGCGAGCGCCGCGCGATACAGTTCATTATTCTCGAACGCGGCCTCTTCCGACATTCCAAATCGTTGGAGCAGCGATACTCGAACCATGGCGCTGTCTACCTGCGCGACATGCGGGAAGCCAGCGACCGTGGGTACCGAGTGCATACTCGGCACACCAAGTCGCTTGGCCGCCAGAGAAGCGTAGTACGACGTTGAATCAACGCGAAGCACGTGTGTCCACGCTGCGCGGGCACCTGCAGAGTCCCCAACCTGCTGGCGAGCACGGCCTAGCCAGTATTCGGCCGCCAGGGCGTAGGCGGAGTTCGTAGTTGCAAGCGAATGAAATTCCAGCTCTGCAGTCTGCGGATCGCCGAGTATGAGCGCGATAAGCGCCGCGTCGAACCGGCTGACGGGAGCGAATCGCGTGTTTGGGAAGCGCTTAATGAGGCTGAGAAGAGTAGCGCGGCCGCCCTCGTCGTCGTTGCGATCCGTCTGAAGGTCCGCCAGCAGTGCAAGAGCGGCGGCAGAGCTGGTATCCGACCCCTTGGCTAGCCCCTTGAGCACCGATTGCGCGGTGGTCGCGTCGCCAGCGCCGAGCAGAGCACGGGCGCGCTGGTAGCGCGCGGCCGCAGCCAGCGACGCCGGTGCAGTGATGGTCGCGTATTCGCTTGCGGCGCGCGTATCGGCATTCAGGCGCGAAAGAACGGTCGCGAACGTAAACCTGTCGTGCGAGCCGAGCGCCGAGTGCGGAACGGAACTGTAGGCCGTCCTTGCTCTGGACCACCAGCCAACGCGAGCGGACGCTCGTGCTATCGACAGCAGCTCAGTCTGTGTCGGCTTGCGGAACAGCGCATCGAATACTCCCGCCGCCTCGCGTACGGAGGCCGCCGATGAGGACGACCCGATGAGCGCAACGATCTCCGTTCGCACGGAGTCGCGAGACCCAGGATGAACTGCCGCTCGCAGTCGGAGCACAGTAATGGGCGCCGGAAGCTTTGAGTAGGCGGTGAGTGCGCCGGCCGTGTCGCCGAAGCTCTCACGCGCGTCAGCTTCCACCCACGGGATGCGTGTGCGTGCAAGTGGGAGTGTGACTCTGCCGTACAGGGATCTACGCGCCGCGGAGTCGCGAGTAACGGCCGCGGCGCGCAGGTACAACCAACTTGCGATTTCAGGCTGTGCTTTTGCGCGTGCAAGCCAACCACCGGCCGCAGTATCGGTGACCACCGGCGTCTCCGGCTGACCTCTGACGCCCTGGCCGCTTGCAACATCGCTGGCTGCATGCTCGCATGCGATCGCGAGCAGCAGCGCAACGATAGACGCGAATCTCACCGCCAGACGTGTCCGTCTCGGGCGAGCAGCTCATCGGCTTCTTTCGGGCCCCATGTACCGGCTTCGTAGGTTGGGATCTGACGATCTGCCCGTCGCTGCCAGTATTCCAGCAGCGGATCGATTACCGACCACTGCATGTCAACCTCGTCGCTGCGCGTAAACAGTGTCTGGTCACCGACAAGGCAATCGAGTAGCAGGGTTTCGTAGGCTGGAGGGACGTCCTCACCGAACGCGGCTGCGTAGGAGAAGTCCATGTCCACTCGACTCGTCTCCAGGCCCGGATCGAGTTCATACGCGACGCCTGGGGTCTTCACCTCGAAGCGAAGTGCGATACCGTCGTTGGGCTGGATTCGCACCACGAGCACGTTCGGCCGGACATTTGCGGATTTGCCGCCGAACATGAGATCTGGCGGCGTGCGAAACTGGAACGCGATCTCGGTGCAATGTTTGGCGAGTCGCTTTCCGGAACGCAGGTAGAACGGCACGCCTTGCCAGCGCCAGTTATCGATATACACACGGAGTGCCGCGTACGTTGGCGTGACCGATCTCGGATCTACGTTCGGTTCCTGTCGATACCCGGGGACAGCTTTGCCATCAATTGCGCCAGCCGCATACTGCGCGCGCACCGCTGCAGGGATCCCATCGGCCAGGAGCGGGCGGATGGACCGGAGAACCTTCACCTTCTCGTCGCGCACTGCATTGCCGGCGGCGGCAATCGGCGGCTCCATTGCGGCAAGCGACAACAGTTGCAACAGGTGATTCTGGAACATGTCGCGGACAACGCCGGCTTCTTCGTAATACTTGCCGCGCCCTTCGACGCCAACCGTCTCGGCTGCAGTAATCTGTATCTGAGAGATATACTGACGGTTCCAGAGCGGTTCAAACAGCGCGTTCGCAAAGCGAAACACGAGAATATTCTGAACGCTTTCCTTACCGAGATAGTGGTCGATGCGATAGACCTGATGCTCACCAAAGCGCGCAAGCACCAGTTCATTGAGTTCGCGCGCCGTTTCGAGACTGTGGCCGAATGGCTTCTCGATTACCACTCGATGCCAGGGAGCATCCGACGACGATGTCGAATGGGGCAGTAGACCGCTGTCGGCAAGCCGAGTCAGCGCCTCGCTGAAGACACTTGGCGGTACGGCGAGATAGTAGAGCACGTTCTCGTTCTGCAACTTGAGCGCGTCGTGCACATCGGTCAGTTCCTTCCGTATCACGTCATACGTGGACGCGTCATCGATGTCGCCCTTTGCCGCAAACGCGCGGCTCGCGAACCACTCGAAGACTCCCTGATCAAACCCATGTATCTCATCGGAACCGGTAATGGAATCGCGAAGCTCCTTGCGGAACTCGTCATCGCTCATCTCATCACGCACGAGTCCAAGCAGTGCGAAATCGTCGGACAGCAGCTTCTGGTGTGCCAGCTCGTATATCGCCGGGAAGAGCTTGCGCTTGGCGAGGTCACCGCCAGCACCGAATATCACCATCGTGCATGCGTCGGCGCGTTGCAGACGACCGTTCGTTGTTTTTGCAGCCGCAGCCTTCAGTGCGGCGGGCGAAACGTCGAGCTTTGGTGCGACAGTCGACGTCATGAGCGCTTCACCGCGTGTCCGCCGAATTCATTACGCAAAGCTGCAATGACTTTCGCACCGAAGCTGTCCTGCTGACGGGATCGCAGTCGCATGAGCAGAGATAGTGTTATCACCGGAGCCGGTACGTCGAGATCGATTGCTTCCTGAACGGTCCACCTCCCTTCTCCACTGTCCGCGACGTACCCCTTGATATCCGCAAGACCTCCGTCGCGCGCGAACGCCTGCGCGGCAAGCTCGTTGAGCCATGACCGGACCACGGAGCCCTGGTTCCAGAGAGCCGATATCTTGGCGAGGTCGAGCTTGAACTTGCTCGACGCATGAAGGATCTCGTATCCCTCGGCGTAAGCTTGCAGCATTCCGTATTCGATTCCATTGTGAACCATCTTGACGTAGTGGCCCGCGCCTGTTGGTCCTACGTGGGCATAGCCGTTTGGTGGCGCCAGCGTCTTGAAGATTGGCTCGCATAGCGCAAACGACGCGTCCGATGCACCGACCATCTCACAATAACCTTCCTTGAGGCCCCAGACTCCGCCGCTCGTTCCAGCGTCCACGAGCTCAATACCCTTTTTTGCGAGCTCGCTGCCGCGCCGCAACGTATCGTGGAAATTGGAGTTTCCTCCATCAATGATCACGTCGCCGCTTTCAAGAATGGATCCAAGCTCAGCAACCGTGTCGTCCGTCGGCTGCCCCGCCGGCACCATCACCCAAACGATTCGCGGTGTTGAGAGTTTGGCGGCGACGTCCTTAAGGCTCTTGCTGCCAGTGGCTCCGAGCGCCACAACGTTGTTCACTGCGTCGGCACTTCGATCGTAGACTACGACAGAGTGGCCGCCTTGAATCAATCGCTCGGTCATGGCACCACCCATCTTGCCAAGCCCGATCATTGCTAATTGCATTGGAATCCTGTCTTATAAGAGAAATTCACGCGACGCTGGGCATTACGCCGAGCGCAGCCAATCCTACTCGCACTGCCTCGGGATCGGTAGCGAGAACGCAATGCAGTCCAAGCTTCCGGGGCTGCTCGAGGTTCTCGGGTCGGTCATCAATGAATACCGTACGCTCGGGGATCGCGTGTGCGATGCTTATCGCCCTTTCGTAAAATGTGGGGTGCGGCTTCTTTGCGCCAATGTAGGCCGATGTAAGAAACGCGGAAAATATCGAACTGAGTCCGAAAAGCTCCACGCGATACGCGTTGAGTTCGGCGGATTCGTTATTCGCCGTCATCATTCGCCACCGCTTGCGCGCCGCGAGTTCGTCCATGAGCCTGAGCGTTACGGGTTCCGCGACGCTCTGTGCGTACATGAACGCGATCATGTCTTCCTTCGAGAAATCGCGGTCTTCGTTGAAGAGCGTGAAGTCGAGATATTCATTGAGCGTCATCCGGCCAGATTCCCATGTGTCCACAGCCTCTTCGTGCCGTCGCTCGAACGATGAATAGTCGAATCCAAACCGCTCCGCGGTGCGCGCACGTTCAAGGTGATCCCAGCCGTTCGTGCCGAGCACCCCCCCCACATCGCACAGGATCAGCTCGATGGATGGGTTATTCACCTACGAGCACCGCTCGCGCTGGCGCACCATCGCAGCCGGCAAGCTTGATCGGGAGGCAGTACAGTTCGTAGTCCCCGGCGGTCACCTCTTTGAGGTTCAAACCCTCGACAATGACGACATCGGCACCCAGCAAGGTGAGGTGCGTGCGGTGATGGCCAGAGTGAAATTGCTCGATCGACAGATAGTCGATTCCCACCAGAAGGATGCCAAGACTTACCAGATATTCAGCGCCATCTGGCGCGAGATAGGTATAGTCCTGATGGAAGTGCGGGTCCTGAGTCAGGAATTCAGAATTCCTGGTCTTGAGAAGCACGCGGGTCGCACCGCTCAGGTCGTGCTTCTCGAGGTCCGCCCTGGTCACCGCCATGACGCCAGTGCCAAATTCCAGCACGACCGCAGGTCCCATGAGCACGTCCAGGGGAATTTCATCGACGGTCATCCCATCTTCGAAGAAATGGCGTTCGGCGTCCACGTGGGTGCCAGTGTGGGAGCCGAACGAGATCAACGAGACGTTCGCGCTGGCGCCCTTGGCAAGGGACTGCTGCAGCGAAACACTTATCTCCGGATTCCCGGGATAGACCATGCCGCCATCGCGTATCGGAACGCTTAGATCATAGATTCGTTTCATATGCCTCTGTTATTAGCAACAGTCGTTCCGCGGAACGGGTGCCGAGACTTGAGAAGATGCGTGGATTAATCGCAACGATCGCGACGGCTACAGCCGCCACATGGCTGCTCTCGGTGTCGATGCCAGCGCCTGCTCAGGCCCAGCGTCGCGACCTGCGCGAGGAGCCCCGTCCCGCGATTTACCGAACTCAGACCGGAATATGGTTGCTGGACATGCCTCCGGCGATGGAAGACGCACTCGACCGGTACAATCGGGACTTCGAGCCGTGGACAGTCGATAACTACCGGGGAAACCTGGACTATGAACCCTCGCCCCTGCAGCTTCCCTGGGCCGTAATCGGTGATTTCAACGGCGACGGGCGAGCCGACCTTGCCGTTGCCGGCCGTACGGACCGTGATGTCGTGGTTGTCTTCGTTCTTTCCTCGGGCCGAAGCCGCTATCGAGCTGTTGAGGCTGAACGGGAACCGTACGATCCGGACTATCCCGCGTCGATCCGGCCACCGGTAATGACGTACATGTACCCGGGGCGATACGTGATCGCAGACCCGCGGCTCAACTATCCGCGGCAGATCGTGATCGAGCAGCCTGGGGTGCAGATCAGCGGTGGGCGACGTCAGGGTGCGGTGGTGTACATAGTGGAAAACAATGCGGTGGTGCCATACTACCTGTCTGACCGGACGGCAGCGCCAGGGCGCCCTGCCTCCCCTCCTCGGCCGATCCGGTCCCGAGCGCCGTCAAAGCGGCCGGGCGCCACCGTGACGAAGGATTCTGTGCCGTTATGACGGAAGGCTTGGCGAGCCCGTCGCGCTAAGTGTAAAGCGCGGAATATCGGCGGCGAACTGTTCGCCTTCCGCCTCGCCGGCTCCGGCGGCGCGCACGAAAAAATACTGACCTTCCATGTAGCCTTCGCCGCTCTTGAGAACGCAGAAGCTCTGGTACTCGTGCACTCGTGACGGCGGGATGAGCGGTTGCTCGCCAACAACGCCGTCACCGACTATCTCCATATCCTCGCCAATGTCGTCGTGGATCAGCCACCGTCTTGAAAGGAGCTGCGCGGGCCGGTCGCCGACGTTTTCCACTCGTACGAAGTACGCAAATACGTAATGCTGCGCCGCTGGATCCGATTGGTCGCGGAGATACACGGGCCTTACAGTTATGCGAATGCCGTTCGACATCCGATAGAAGAACGGGGTGGTCATACGGCCTTTCCCACGGTAGATCGGTTCAGATTGGTGCGTTGCAAAAATCGGGCGGGAGCACCCTGAGCACTCCCGCCCGAAAAGATAAGCGGAGTCGCAGTGGCTTTACCAGATCGCGACTGCGTCGGCGGTCGGTCTCGCCATAGGCGATCCGATCTTGCATCCCCAAGCTTTGGCGAACTCCGGCATGTTCGACAATGGCGCATTCACGCGCCAGATGGCGGGACTGTGTGGGTCCACAGCTACCTGGAGCCGCAATGCCTGGGACGTGCTGTTGCTGCGCCAGATCTGGGCCCACGCGAGGAAGAAACGCTGTTCGGGCGTAAAGCCATCGATCTTGGTCCGCGGCTTGTTGCCCAGTGCCTTTTCCATTGCTCCATACGCGATGGTGAGGCCGCCGAGGTCGCCGATGTTTTCACCATTGGTGGCCTTTCCGTTCAGATGCAATGAGTCGAGGACGGTATAGGTGTCGAACTGCTCTGCATACGCGGCTGTTTTCGTTTTGAATGCAGCCAGGTCAGTCGGCGTAAACCACGTGTGCAGATTGCCATGGGCATCGTATTGCGCACCCTGGTCATCGAATGCATGACTCATTTCGTGGCCGATGACGGCGCCCATGCCGCCGTAATTAACCGCATCGTCCGCCTTGGGGTCGAAAAATGGAGGCTGCATGATACCAGCCGGGAAGACGATTTCGTTCATCGTCGGGCTGTAGTAGGCATTGACCGTAGGCGGAGACATCCCCCAACGCGCGCGGTCGACAGGTTTGTTGATTCGCGCGATGTCATCTGCATTGTTGAACTCGTTTACGGCGACGGCGTTCTGGTAATACGACGCGTCAGGCGCGATGTGAAGAGCGCTGTAATCCTTCCACTTGTCCGGATAACCAATCTTCTGGACGAACGCGTCGAGCTTTGCATACGCACCCTTGCGGGTCGAATCACTCATCCATGTACGAGTAGCGAGGCGTGCGCGGAATTCGGCCTTCATGTTGTTGACCATTGCATTTGCACGCGCCTTTGCTTCGGGCGTGAAGTACTGCTTGACGTAGGCCTTGCCGAGCGCTTCTCCCAGGGCACGGTCCGTCGCCGCGATGCACCGCTTGTAGCGTGGAAGCTGCTCTTTCGCACCCGTGAAATTCTGGCTGTACGCGAAGGCTTCGTTGACGAACGGTGAGCTGAGCGTGCCCGCGGCGCGGCTGACAGTGTTCCACTTGAGGTATGTCTTCCACGTGCTGACTGGCACAGACTTGAGCAACGAGTCAATCGCGACAATGAACTTTGGGTTCATCACATCGATTGCCGTTACCCCTGACGCCTTGTCTGCTGCGAAGAACGCCTTCCAGTCGAAGTCGGGAGCGAGCGCAGCAAGTTGAGCGCGTGTCTTGCGGTTGTAGGTCAGCTGGGGGTCGCGGGACTCAACGCGCGTGAGATGTGACGCCGCAATGGACGTCTCGAGCTGCAGTACACTCTGTGCGCCCGCCTCCGCCTGCTCCGGCGACTCGCCGACCAGGACGAGATCGTTGGCGATGTGTTTTACATACGCGTCCCGAATCTTTACAGTCGCCGGATCGGTCTTGAAGTAATAGTCACGATCGGGAAGGCCGATGCCGCCCTGCCCGATGCCGCCGATAACCTCGGTACTGTTCTTGGAGTCCTGAGTAGAACTGAATCTGAAGAGCATTCCCTGTCCGCGCGCAGCCGCGGCAATCAGGAAATTCTGCACATCGCGAGGCGAGCTGATTGCGTCGATGCTCTTTAGCGTGGCTTCGATTGGGGTGTAGCCGGCTTTCTCGATGCCCGTCGAGTCCATGCACGCAGCGTAATAATTGCCGACCTTCCGGACGTCGGGATCAGATGCGCTCGTCCTGTTCGCGGCGGCCTGCTCGAGAACTGTTTTGAGCTTCTCGTTGTTGGACTCCGCGAGTTCGTTGAACGAACCCCAGGAGGAATACGCCGGAGGAATGGGGTTGGCCTTGAGCCATCCGCCATTGGCGAACTGATAGAAATTCGTGCACGGCGCGCACGTGGTATCGAGGTTGGCCGGGTCGAGCGGCGTAGTCTGATGGTATGTGCTCTGCGCGGCGGCACTGGCGGCGCCCAACGTGATCGCTACTACGACGGCGGCAAGGCCGGTGAAGATTCGTCTCATGGTTGAAACCAAGCGAGAATGAGTGGGACTGACGCTACCGTTTGGAACGGCGCTTCCCCGCGTTCTTCTTCCCGCGGGGCTTGGGCTTGTCTTTCATGATGCTTCCTCTGCAGTTCGGCGCGCCACAGAGACACTTGTAAAACTTCGCCATTTCTTCGTCGTCCTCTCCAGTGCGCTCGTATTGATAGTCATACGCGAGCTCTTCGCCGGGCTGGATCGTGCGCACTGCTTCGATGAATATGCGACTGTCCTCGATCACCGCTTCACAGTTCGGGTCGCACGAGTGATTGATGTAGATGGACTCATTGCCGTTCACGGCTCCGTCCACGACCTTGCGCGGGGTGACGGTGAACAGAAATGTGTGGTGACGCCGCATGTTGGTTTCGTCGTAGCGGCTGTCAGCTACGTCATTCGATATGCGCTCACCCGCGTATTCAATGATCCGCTGTCCCTTTCGGATCCTGCGGGTCGCGAACGCGCCCTTTCCCTGAATGCCGGACTGGCGCACGTCAAAGAAGCGCGAGTGCATGTTGGCAATCTTCGCCGTTGGCGGAAGCGCCGGCGTCATGGGCGTCCTGACACTACGTTTTGCGGCGGCCTTCGAGCGGCTCTTTGCTTTTCTGGTTGCCGGCATCAGCTCTCTTCCGCGACTATCATCGCCCGGCACTCGCCGAATCCAATGCGTACAAAGCCTTCACGTTCACAGTATCCGCGCAAGATCACTTCGTCTCCATCTTCGAGAAATTGTCTCTGCTCACCGGTCGGTAGAGTCAGCGGTTCGGTGCCCCTGCGCGTGATCTCCAGCAGACAGCCGCGCTGGCCGGCGTCGGGGCCGGAGACTGTCCCGCTCGCAATGAGATCACCAGGCCGCAGATCGCAGCCGTTGCTGGTATGATGGGCAACCATCTGCGCCATGGTCCAGTACATGTCGCGGAATTTTCCGGCGCTTAGCTTGACCGGCGCGATATTTTCGTCGCGCATTTGCTCGCTGGACAGGTACACCTCAAGCTGAATATCGATCGCACCTTCTGCCTGATCGGTCTCGTCCAACAGGTAATCAAGCGGAGCCGGATCTCCCTCCGGACGTGCGTACGCCGGAGAGCGGAACGGCGCCAGTGCCTCGCTGGTCACGATGAACGGCGAGATATTGGTGGCGAAGCTCTTCGACAGAAAGGGACCTAGCGGCTGGTATTCCCATGACTGGATATCGCGCGCAGACCAGTCGTTGACGAGGCAGAATCCGAACAGCGATTCGGATGCGTCACCAATCGGAATCTGATCGCCCATCGCGTTGCCGCGGGCGATGAACGCGCCGAGTTCCAGCTCATAGTCCAGCTGCTGGGAGGGCCCGAATGTGGGCGCCGCGTCTGATGGACGTTTGGTCTGGCCATGCGGCCGTACCACGGTCTCCTTGAGCGACACGGAAGATGCGCGGCCGTGATAGCCGATTGGCACCCACTTGTAATTGGGCAGCAGCGGATTGTCCGGGCGGAACATGCTACCGACGTTGGTTGCATGGAAGATCGACGCGTAGAAATCCGTGTAGTTGCCGATGTTAGCCGGCATGTAGATCACAGCTCCATCCATGGGGCGAAGCAAATTGCGCGGGAGCTTGATTCCCCGGTGCGTATGCCCGTCACCGCTGAGGAGAGCGCTTACTTCCGCACGCAGTGCGGAGAGGTTTTCCGGATCAACGCTCATCAATTCGTTGAGCGTTGATTGCGCTGCTACGTAAACAGCATCTGCCGCGCGGCCGCCGAAAAGACTTTCATCTGCGCAGACGGCGAGATCCAGAATCTGATCTCCGATCGCAATGCCCCCTCGGGGGACCGCGTCTTCATCGAACTCGCTGAAGACACAGAATGGAAGATTCTGGATCGGAAAATCGCAGCCAGGTACGTTTGCAGATTCCACCCAGCATGGCAGTGACGGGTCGTGCGTAAGATTTGTTGGCATTCAGGAGGTTGATAGGGCAGCGAGCTCATCCACCGGCTCGCGAAAGGAACACGAACCGAACGAGATTACGAACTTTTCGCGCGCGCCTTGAATCGACGCGATGGAAACGACGCGTTCGCCGAAACTGAGCGACTCGTCAGTAAACTGAAAGTCGCGCAGCGAAGTTGCAAGCAGCGCGGATAGAATGACGGACTCATCAGCTCCCTTCCAGGCGAGCACGGCGGCGCAGAACATGTTGATGTAGCCGAACATTGTCCCGCGCGGTGCGTCGTCGGCGTAAGTAAGCCGATATTCCGCGCGAATGGGATGATGCAATCCGGCGGTAAGCTTGAACGCAACTCCTGCGTCCCGGCATCGCATCATGAAGCGCGCAACCGCAGCCGGTTCAGGAAACGCGGACTCGGTGACGCCTCCGGTCCGCATCTTTGCGCATGCACCAGCCTTCTTGATCGCCGATACCAGAGCGGCAGGATCGGAATCTGTCGGAATTTCGAAGTAAGCTGCGAACTGACGCGGCATGATGCTGGCGGCCGCCGCAATCTCGCCGACACTCGAGACTTTCATTTC
>JBDTAB010000067.1:0-20553 GCA_039924865.1 Gemmatimonadaceae bacterium
ATTTGAGCTCGGCGCGCTCCGGATTGCCGGGGGCGTATGATTTCACCGGCTCGTTGGCCGGCGTAGGGACTCGTCTGTTACCGTTGAATGCTGACATGGCTGTAAATTAGCAAGTCATGGATCGCCGTATCGCGTTAAGCCGTAGTAGCAGGGGAATCGCACGTTTTTCGAGGCCAGAAATGCGGGTCACGCGCGGGTTGAGGATTGCGGTAATACTGACCGTACTTTCGGCGCTGGGCGGCTGCTCGCCAGCCCAGGTATCGCTGGGGAGCGTGACGTATCCCGCCACCGCCCCTCTGCAGCCTCACCAGCCGGCAACGGCCACGCCCAACGGTGCATGTCCCGGATCCCTCAGCACTGCGCAATCGGGCCCCGATATCTACGGCGCATGGTGGGAAGTGCGCGATGACAGCAGCGCCATCCTCATGGTGGGAAGGTCCACGGATTCCGGAAAGAGCTGGGCGATTACCGCGCAAGCAGATACGTCGGATCACTCACTTCGGGGCTGCACCAGGCCTCCCCCCGCAGTAGCCGCGGACAGCACGACCAACTACGTGGACATCGCCTACTTCATGGACGCCAGGGAAGGGCCCGGCGTTTTCTTCACGCACAGCATGGATGCGCGCAAGCTGGGAACGGGTGACGGAATATTTCACTCGCCCGTCCCCGTGGTGTATGGCGATCAGCCATCGGAGGTTTCCGTGGCCGCGAAAGGAGACGAGTTGGTGGTCGCGTATGAAGATCCCAATGGTGAGCGTGAGGTAGTCGGGCTCGCGCTTTCGTCAACGATGGGTCACATCTTCGAGCAGAGATTGATAGTCTCGCAGCCGGAGACTCCCGCGAGGGCGCCAATCGTCGCAATTCGCGGCGATTCGGTGATTGTGCAGTGGATGGAGAGACCGGATTCGGTGACGACTGGTGGTCGCGTAGCAGTGCGAACCGCGCGCTGGTAGCACCTTGTAGCGACAGTCGTGTCGAGTCGCTGCACACTGCTCTGGAGTGCTGGGAAGCGACAATCTCCGGTGCAAAGCTGGTGAAAATTGTCTTCCCAGAGGGAAAAAGCATCGTTTTCATGGGGGAATTTGCAGTTTCCCCATTGCGCGCGGCACTCTAGGATATAGCTTGCTCCCGTCCGGAATTTCCGCACTCACAGGAGATTGTATGCCAGCGAAGAAGAAGAGCACGGCCAAGAAGTCGTCAGTCAAGAAGGCTGCAGCGCCTAAGAAGGCGGCCGTTGCAAAGAAGGCCCCCGCCAAGAAGGCGGCTGCGAAGAAGGCTCCGGCAAAGAAAGCTGCCCGTAAGCCAAACGCTGCGTTCATGAAGCCGATGACGCCATCCCCAGAGCTCGCCGCCGTAGTCGGCAACAAGCCGATGCCGCGTACCGAGATCACCAAGAAGCTGTGGGTGTATATCAAGAAGCATGATCTTCAGGACCCCAAGGAGCGTCGCATGATCAACGCCGACGACAACCTCCGGG
The DNA here is from genome assembly GCA_039924865.1 of Gemmatimonadaceae bacterium. Classification (GTDB taxonomy): domain Bacteria; phylum Gemmatimonadota; class Gemmatimonadetes; order Gemmatimonadales; family Gemmatimonadaceae; genus Fen-1247. The sequence goes on from JBDTAB010000067.1 coordinate 1,478, forward strand.
CCGTGTTCAATGGCAAGAAGCAGGTGTCGATGTTCGACATGACCAAACTCGTCAACAAGCACCTCAAGCCCTAATCAGGCGGTAATAGAGTGTCGAAAGAAGTACAGGAGGGGCGCGCCGGTAAAGCGCGCCCCTTCACGCAAAAGTCGCCAGGCAACGTGGTATGGGAGAATGTGAAAGGGCTCGCGATTGTCATCGTGTTCTTTCTCGCATTCCGCGCGTTCGTCGCAGAAGCCTATCGCATTCCGTCCGGAAGCATGATTCCGACGTTGCTGGTGGGCGATTGGCTGTTCGTCAACAAGATGGTGTACGGCCCGCACGTGCCGTTCACCGACAAGCGCCTTCCCGCGTATCGGGAGCCCAAAAAGGGCGACGTTGTTGTTTTCATCTCGCCATACCAGGCGGACGAAGCAGCGCGCGGCAATGACCCAACGCCCACACTGGTCAAGCGGCTCATTGGAACGGGTGGTGACACCCTCTACATGCGGCACGCGGTGCTGTACGTGAATGGTGTCGAGTCCGATCGACCCGCATCGGCGATCGATCCGGCGCGCCAGGTACCAGCGCAACCCGACTTTCCCGACCCTTTGTTTGCGTGGCAGAACCGGTACGCGCTAACATCGTCGCGATTCGGAGCCGCACCAGCGGAACCGTCTCACGACAACTGGGGTCCTATCGTGGTACCGCTCCAGCATTTCTTCATGATGGGCGACAATCGCTACGATTCCAAGGATAGCAGGTACTGGGGCTTCGTTCCACGAGATAACGTGCGAGGAGAACCGATGTTCGTGTACTACTCGTACAACGCGGATGATTCGGATCGGCCATTGCCGTTCATAACCGACATTCGCTGGTCGCGAATCGGCCATTGGATCAAGTAGGGACGGAAACAGAGTATCATCCCGCTCCTCGGAGCGCATGGCACCGGATGGCCGCGTCTGTTTTTGAGATGGCCATCATCGCCGGCGTCGTCGTTCGGGTGCTGCACGTCATCTCGAGTGCACACGGCGAGCAGCTGGACTGGCATTCGTTTGTCGGAACGTTCATCGCGATTCCTGTAATACTGCTCGCGCTCGCCACGATTCATCTGGCGACCTATCCGCTGCATCAGTGGGTGTGGCGCGCGCCTGTATTCGCGCTGCTCGAGGCGACGGCCGAATCGCTGCTCAGTCTGGTCCTCATTTACGCCGGCCGGGAGCGCTGGGGGACCGGGCGCGCGGTATTTGGCGACTGGCCAGCAATGGCCGCGACGACCTATCTCACGCGTTTCGCGATGGTCTGCGTGTTCGCGCTGGTGCTGGGCGGCGTAGCGCAGTTCGTACGCCGCCGAGAGATCCACGCCGAGCGCAAGAAAGGGCACCACGGGGAATCGGCGGCCCCCGGGGGAGTCGAGCGCCGCGCTGGTGACTAGCTTATTTTTAGTAATCACCTGTGAGGGCCAATCATGTACGATGAACGACTAGTAACTCCAATGCGCGCAGAGCTCACTCGGCTTGGCGTTGAAGAAATGCGTACCGCCGCTGAGGTGGACGCGAAGTTGAAGGATTCGAAAGGAACCACGCTCGTCGTGGTTAACTCGGTGTGCGGCTGTGCGGCACGCAATGCGCGTCCGGCAGTCGCCAAGGCGATCACGAACGCGAAGAAACCTGACGCACTTACGACCGTGTTTGCGGGTCAGGATATCGACGCCGTTCAGCGCGCACGCAGCTATTTCCTGGGCTATCCGCCTTCGTCTCCGCAGATAGGACTGCTCAAGGACGGCAAGATCGTCTACATGCTCGAGCGGCATCAGATTGAGGGCCGTTCGGCGGACGCCATCGCGACGGATCTCACGCACGCGTTTGATCAGTTCTGCGCGTAGGCCTTTGTCGGTTTGATTGAGTAGGCAGAGGGTCGGCGATGAGCCGGCCCTCTGCCGTTGCGGGATGTCATCCGTCTGTCACGCGCCGCGAAATTGCATCCCATACGCGTGCGAGCTAGCTTCTTCGCGGACCTTCTATTTCCCTCGACATGTGGGCGCGCACCATGCCAATCAAATCCCGTCTTCCGCTCGTGCTTGCCACAATGGCGCTGCCATTCATGTCTGGAGTTGCAGCTGGAGTTGCAGCGGCACAGACATCGGTCATCATTCCCGGCCCGTCGGGGCGCGCACTCGTGAAGTTCGAGATTCGGGTGCCAGTGACGGTGCGTAGCGAACCACTCACAGGTCGCGTGTATGTGATCATTACGACAGACAGCACACGCGATCCGCGCACTCAGGTCGCCCGGGTTGGCACGCCGCTGTTCGGTCATGACGTCGAGCGACTCGCGCCCGGTGCACCGGCAATCGTTAGCGGAATGGATCTCGGCACACCTGTCTTTGACATGGCCGATATTCCGCCGGGTGACTACTGGGTGGAACCGTTCGTGAACATTTACTCCGAGTTCAAGCGCGCCGATGGACACGTGCTTTGGATGCACGACGATCAGTGGGAAGGTCAGAACTGGGCGCGGTCTCCGGGCAACATCTACGGCACTGCGCAGAAGATTCACTTCGATCCCAAGGCGAAGGCCGTCATCAAGCTGGTTGCCGATCACGTAATCCCTCCCATCGTCGTGCCGGCGGACAATGAGTACGTCCAGCGGTTCAAGTTCGAGAGTCCGTCCCTAACGAAGTTCTGGGGACGTCCGATATACCTCGGCGCGACGGTGTTGCTGCCGCGCGACTACAAGACATCGACCACCAGCTATCCGGTGAACTATCAGCAGGGGCACTTCAGTCTGAGCGCGCCGTATGGGTTCGAATCAGCACCGCGTGCAGGCGCTGCGGCTACGTCGCCTTCGTTCCACGACGAGTGGCTATCGGACAAGTTCCCGCGAATGCTGGTGGTCACGTTCCAGCATCCCACGCCGTACTTCGACGACTCGTACGCAGTGAACAGCGTCAACTCAGGTCCGTACGGCGACGCGGTAATGAACGAGTTGATACCGGAGATCGAGAAGCGATATCGCGTCATCAAGCAACCTTGGGCGCGGTGGCTTTCTGGCGGATCAACCGGTGGCTGGGAATCGCTCGCTCTCCAGATATATCATCCAGACTTCTTTGGCGGCACGTGGTCGTCCTGTCCGGATCCTGTCACATTCAGTGACGTCGAAGGTGTGAACATGTTCAAGGATAAAAACGCGTTCTACAAGCAGTACAGCGAGTGGCAGTTGAACCCGACGGTCAACTCGCGCGAAGTGAATGGCGCGATCAGGCAGACTGCGCAGCAGCGCTACTGGATGGAACTCGTCAACGGAACGCGCGGACGTTCCGGCACCGGGCAACAGGATGTCTGGCAGTCTACCTGGGGACCGATTGGCGCCGACGGATATTTCAAGCCTGCCGTCGATTCGCGTACGGGGCAGATTGACCACAGCGTGACCGACTATTGGCGTGACAACTACGACCTGATGTACTACCTGCAGCGCAACTGGGCTACCGTCGGGCCCAAACTTGTGGGCAAGATCCACGTTTACGTTGGCAACATGGACAGCTTCTTTCTGGACCGCGCCACGCGCGAATTACAGGCGTGGATGAAGACGACGCAGAATCCGCATTACGAAGGGTATTTCGAGTACGGCGATCAGAAACCGCATTGCTGGAGCGGGCCTGGTACCAACGCGGACCGACTGAGGGAGATGGCCGAATACGGAATTCGCAAGATGCCGGCTGGGACTACCACACCATGGTGGAATTACTGAGTAACCGACAAATGCGACCGTGATAAAGTAGAGTAGGGGAATTGTACTCCTCTACTCCACTTTCGATTGCATCATCAGCGAAACATCACAGCTACATCGTGGAAGGCACCGGGCAGACCGTAGACATCCATGATGGTAATGAGGATTGCGCTGGCCCATCCGGCCGTCAGGAGAAACCAGCCACTCCGCCAGCTGCCCATGAATTTCTTGCTGCTCGTGAAGTGCAGGAGCGGGAACATCGCGAATGGAAGCTGCAATGCAAGGATTACCTGGCTGAGCACGAGCAGGTCGTTGATGCTGCCATCTCCATGAAGTCCTATAACCACGATGGCGGGAGCTATGGCGAGACCTCGCGTAATGATCCGCCGAACCCATGGCCTGATTTTCCAGTGCATGAAACCTTCCATGACAACCTGGCCGGCGATAGTGCCTGTAATGGTGCTGCTCTGGCCGCTGGCGAGCAGCGCGACTGCGAAAAGGGTACTGGCCGCCACGGTGCCGAGTAGCGGAGCCAGTGTCAGAAAGGCTACGCGAATCCAGTCCGTGCCCTGGTTGAACAGATAGGTCGTACCACCTACCACGACACTTGACTTTCCAAAGAAAACCATCGCAGCCAGAACAAGGATTGCGGCGTTGATGAAGAAGGCGATGAAGAGTGCGAACACCGAGTCGATGGTGTTGAACTTGATTGCAGCCGCGATGGCGCCCCGGTCCTTTCGAACAGCGCGTGTCTGTACCAGCGCAGAATGCAGGTACAAGTTGTGTGGCATCACGGTGGCGCCGATGATGCCGATACCGACCGTTGCCATTCCCGCTTGCGCCAGCGATGGCGTAATGATCGCGCGACCCATTTCGGCGAAATTGGGAATCGTGCGTGGGAGAACGAATAGCTCGAGGAAGAAACACACGGCGATCGTGGCTACCATCACGAGAACCACAGCTTCGATCATGCGCAGTCCAAACTGTTGCAGCAGCAATACGAGGAGAACGTCGAATCCCGTGATGATCACTGCCCAGAAGATCGGGATGTGGAACAACAGGTTGATGGCCACGGCGCTCCCCAGCACTTCGGCGAGGTCGCAGGCACCGATTGCTATCTCGCAGGAGATCCAGTTGGGGTAGCGGGTCCATTTGGGATACCAATCACGGCAGGCCTGCGCCAGGTCCTTTCCCGTTACGATGCCTAGTCGAGCCGCGAGAACCTGCATGAAGATCGCCATGAGGCTTGCCAGTGCGACGATCCATAGGAGCCCGTACTTGAACTGGGCGCCGGCCTGCAGATCCGTTCCCCAGTTGCCGGGATCCATGTAGCCAACGCTGACGAGTAGTGCGGGGCCAGCGAACGCGCGCCATTGTTTAAAAAAGCCGGCATTGACGTCGGGTACGGCAATGGAGCTGTGTATATCGTCCAGCGACAAGGCGCCGGCACGCGTGTGCAAAGGGTTCGCTTGATGGGGTTCGGCTTCCGGGGGTGTCAGTGTCGATTGGCTCATTTTTCGACTGATGACATCAAAACTCGGCTAGGAAGGCCGAAAAAACGGTGTGTTGGTTGCTGAGCGCGTAGTTCAAACTCTGGTCGGTATAGTTAATTTGGTATATCAAAATTGACTCTTTGAGTATTCAAAATAACTTATAATGCCGTAGCCGGGGGAGTCAACAGCTTCGGTCGCGCCTTGGTCGGATCCCGGGCTCATCAAGCGGAGAGTTTGCATTTGGCCAGCAGCACCGTCGAGGACTACCTGAAGACCCTGTACGCGGTCCATCAATCGACCGGAGGTACGGACAACGTCCCCATTGGTCGCCTGGCGTCGGCGATGGGCGTTGTGCCGGGTACGGCTACATCGATGATGAAGGCGCTGGCGGATGCTGGACTGGTCGAGTACGAGTCGAGGGCCGGAGTTCGCCTCTCGCCGCGCGGTGAGCAACTAGCGCTTCACGTCCTTCGGCGGCACCGGCTCGTCGAGTTGTTCCTGGTGGATGTGCTGGGCCTGGACTGGTCGGTGGTTCATGAGGAAGCCGACCTGCTTGAGCACGCCATCTCGGATCGCGTCCTGGAGAAGATGGACCTCTTGCTTGGGCATCCTACGGTGGATCCGCACGGAGATCCCATTCCGACGTCCAAGGGCAAACTGCACGAGCCCCAATGGATCAGTCTCGCGGTCTGTGAGGTGGGGCCGCCATACCACGTAACGCGGGTGCTGAACCAGAACATCGAGTTTCTTCAGTTTGTCGAGCGACAGGGACTTCGTCCCGGTGCGATCGTGACGGTTCGGGGGCGCGACGTTGCGGCGGATACATCCACGATCGTCGTGCGGGGGCGAAAGCCGACGTCGGTGAGTCTTGCGGTGGCGTCGCAAATTCTCGTCGCCACCGCCAACACTACGGCCGCTGCCTGACTGGCGCGTGGCGCCTGACTAGGACGCGAAAATCCACCTTCGCAGTTCCGCGAGAGTCGGCCGCTTCCCGTACATGAGCAGTCCAACCCGGTAGATCCGGCCCGCAAGCCATACGGCTCCAAGGCAGCTCGCAAGCAGGATGACCAGGCTCCCGATGACCTGGATAGCGGGCACATCGGTGAGCGCCATTCGAATCGGCATGATGATTGGCGACGAGAATGGCAGCAGTGATGTCACGAGCGCCAACTGACTCGTGGGGTTGCTGACGGTCGGCGAGATGAGCACTGCGGTCAGCACGATGAGCATGATAACCGGCGTCGCGGCCTGCCGGGCGTCCTGTTCGCTTCCTACCGTTGCTCCCACGGCGGCGTAGAGCGCGCCGTAGAACAGAATGCCGAGTAGGAGAAAGAAGAGTACGGCGATGACCCAACTCCACGGAGTCGCGACCACTGCCGCGAGCATGTCGCTGGATCCAAATCCGCCAGCCGCGCCAGCTGCCTGTGCTTTGGCCAGTGCTGGCGCTCCGAACAGGACCGAGCGCGCGGCGATCAGCGCGATGCTGCCACCGATCCATACGATCTGCTGCGTGAGTCCGACAGCTGTGACGCCGATAATCTTGCCGGCAAGCAGCGTCTCCGGTTTGACGCTGGAAATGACGATCTCGGATACCCGCGACATCTTTTCCTCGATCACTCCACTAAGCATGCTCTGGCCGTACAGGAGGATCGACATGTAGAGGAAAAAGGCGACGAAAGTCGCAACGATGGCCTTTGCCGGGGTCGATGCGTCGCGCCCAGCGTCATTTATCGTTTCCGCGTGCAATGCGGGAAGCGGTGCGGAAATGACACTATCGATATCGGCGGACGAGAGTCCCTGCTGCTGCAGATGCCATGCGACGAGTCCGGCTCGGATGGCAGTTGCCGTCGCCACCTGATCGCTGCGCGAATCGGCACGACGGCCAGCGTAGACCACCGTATCGCCGCGCAAGGTCGCCGAATCCAGCACGATGTAACCGCTGGCGAGCCGGCGTGCTACTTCAGTGGTTGCGGAGTTGCGAGCCTGACTGATGGATCCCGGATCCACGATACGCACATCGGCGGTCGCCGCGTCTTCCTGCGTGCTCTGGATCACGGCCATCGAGCGCGCGACAAGCTTGCCCAATCCCTGTTGTGTTGCATCGAGGATGACAACACGCGGAGCAACGGATTTCGCGTCGCGGGTCATCAGAAGAAGTGGAAGGAATATCAAACCAGCGAAGACAATTGGCGCGAACAGTGTTGAGAAGATGAACCATTTAGTGCGTACGCGCTCCACGTACTCACGCCGGATGATCGCCCATAACTTCGAACCTGTATCAGCCATGTCCACGGATTCCCGGCTCGACGCCTGTTGCACCAACACGTTCGAGGAAAATGTCGTACAGCGATGGTTGCACCATGACTGTCGTCGCCACGGGCGGGCCGCCGTACTTGTTCTTCACATCTTCGAGCGTTCCATCGAGTACCTTCTCGCCATGCGCGATAATACATACGTCGTCGCACATCGCTTCTGCGTTCTCAATTATGTGAGTGCTGAAGATCACGGTCTTGCCGCGCCGCTTGAGATCCATCACCGCATCCTTGAGTGCCTGCGCGTTGACGGGATCAAGTCCGCTGAACGGCTCATCCAGGATCACCAGATCGGGGTCGTGCACCAATGCGCCGATGAATTGCGCCTTCTGTTGCATCCCGCGTGAGAGCTCTTCGACCCTGGCCGTTCCCCAATCGCGCTCGTCCGTCCGCAGCGACAGGCGATCCAGCCACCTGTCGATTCGCTGATTGGCATCGTGCGCGGATATTCCCTTGAGCGCGGCGAGAAACCTGAGGACGTCGCGTACCTTCATCTTCCGGTAAAGACCCCGCTCCTCTGGCAGATAGCCGATATGGTCGCTCAGCCCCGGGTCCGTCGCCGGTCGGCCGAGCACTCTAATGGTTCCGCTATCGGGCTCGATTATGTTGAGGACCATCCGGACTGTCGTCGTCTTTCCGGCTCCGTTAGGGCCGAGTAGGGCGTAGACCGACCCGGTGGGCACCGCTAGCGACAGATCCCGCACCGCGACATGCCCAGCGTACTGCTTGTTCACATGCTGGATATCGATTGCATTTTGAGTCATTGGTCGCAGAATATAAGGTCCAATACGTGCACGGCGTTAGTCTTACGCAACTCGACAACCCTCCGTCCAATGGACAGATAAAATGAGCTGGCCTTATCTACACACACTGATCAATCACTTTCCAATTGTTCTTACTGTGATTGGTGCGATAGCGGTATTGTTTGCCTCACTGATCGAACGCCGTGCGATCTGGGTGTATTCTCTCTCGTGCCTCGTGCTTGCCGGCGTGACTGTTTATCCGGCCTGGGCGAGCGGCCACAGAGCCGCCGGCATGGTCAGAAAAGCGTGGTACATCGCGCCGGGTGTGATACGGACGCACTCTTCCTCTGCCGACGTCACCCTCTGGATAGTCGGTGTAACGGCGCTTATCGCGCTTATCGCACTCATAACGCTCGCTCGTACTCCTCAGGCACTCTCTCCGGCAAAAGGGTTTCGCATCCTCGTAGGACTCGGCGCGCTTGCATCCATCGCCGCGGTGTCCTACACTGGATACCTCGGGGGCAGGATCGTCGTTGAATCGCCGATTCTGATGGCACCAACGCCTCCTCCAGCGCTCGACTCGCTCGGGAATCCGCTAGTAACCACTCCGACTGGCGCTCCAGCGACCATTCCGAATCAGATGGTACCACCTGCCGCCAACCCGGCAAACCCAGCGACCGGTGCGCCAGCGCAACCGCAGATCCCACCAGCCACGCAACAGCAGCCTCCTGCTCAGGTGCAGCCGCAACCGCAGAAACCACAAACTCAAATGACGGTGCCGGTGACTCAACCAAGACCACAGACCGCGTAGCGGGTAAGTCGTGGCAGCGCACCGATCTCGATTCCACGGCGGCGTCTTTGCGGCGGCGTCTGCGTTTCTGCTCGGCGCGCTGCTGCTACTCTTTCTCGCAGTTCCAGTAATTCTACTAGTAGTGTTTGGCGGAGCCGGCGTGGGAACCGCGCTGCGTGATCCGGATACCATCGCGGCGCTCGAGACGACGTTCGTGACTGCAACCGCGGCGACGCTCGTCGCAGCAATTTGCGGATCGCCAATAGCATATGTGCTCGCGCGCGGAACCTTTCCCGGACGCTCGATCGTCGCCGCAATTGTAGATCTCCCGCTGTTGATTCCGCATCCCGTCGCTGGAATCGCGATCTTGCTGCTCGTGAGCAGGAACACTGCGTTCGGAAGCGGTTTGCTCGATCTGGGGCTGCGCGTCGTCGGCACCCCCTTGGGAATTGTGCTCGCCATGCTATTTGTATCCGCGCCTCTGTTTGTGAGTGCGGCGCGGGAAGCGTTTGCGCGCGTCGACAGACATTACGAATTTGTTGCGCGCACATTGGGTGACACACAGTGGGCGGCTTTTCGTCGGGTAACCCTGCCGCTGGCGCGCCGCGGTCTCGCATCGGCGGCGATCGTGACGTGGGCGCGCGCAATTAGCGAATTTGGAGCCGTGGTCGTCCTGGCTTACAATCCGAAAGTTGTAAGTGTGTTGAGCTACGATCGCTTTACGACGGGTGGGCTTCGTGAGGCGCTCCCGATCGCAGCCACGCTGGTGCTGGTATCTGTTGTCCCGTTGGTCCTGTTGCGGGCTCTACGCTACGATCGCAGCAACGAGGCTGTGTCGTGATCCGGTGCCGGGATGTCAGCGCCAGTGCAGGGAATTTCCAGATCCGCAACGTGTCGTTCGTCGTGCCCGACGGCGGTCATGCTGTTCTTGCTGGCCCCACCGCATCCGGGAAGAGTACGCTGCTGCAGGTCATCGCCGGTGGCATACGCCCGGCTGCTGGCATCGTCAGCATTGATGGCGCGGACGTCACTCTCGATGCGCCGGAGTTTCGAGGCGTGGGGCTCGTGCCCCAGCACGGATACTTGTTTCCGCATCTCAGTGTGCGGCGCAACATTGAGTACGGCGTGCGCGATCCAGCAACAGCGCCGGAACTCACGCGGCGGTTTGGGATCGAGCATCTCTTGGGCCGTTCGGTTGCTGCGCTGAGCGGCGGCGAGCGACAGCTCGTCGCTCTCTGCAGGGCACTTGGCCCTCGTCCACGAGTGGTGCTGCTGGACGAGCCGTTTTCTGCTCTCGACGTTCAACGCCGTATTGCGGCGGTACGCGAATTTCGCGATCTGCAATCCGAATGGGGGCTGACCGTTCTTCACGTCACGCACGACGGAGCCGACGCCCCGTTTGCGAGCCTGCGTTTCGAAATGTCGGATGGCGTGCTGATGTCCGTTGCGCTGATGAGCGGTTAGCGCAGACGGACTTCGTGCCGTTGCCGGATATTGCGGGAATGTAATGACCCCGTAAACGTTCAAACTCCGACGGCGCATCGCGACAGTGCGACAGCCTATAGCTTGTCGAGCTTCTCAACTCCGGTCGTGGGCGCCCATGGAATCAGTTCGTACTGCGCCATCCCACTCTTTACATACGGATCGTTGTCGCGAACCGAGTCCAACGCTTGATGTGCTGCATCGTCCGGAACGCGAAGCAGCAACGCACCTCCGCTCCGCGGGACGAGCGGCCCTGACGCGAGCAACGTTCCGGAGTCATATAAGGTCCGCAGGTATGCCCTGTGCGCATCCACCACGCCAAGCACTTCGTCGAGGTCGCGCCGATAACGAATGATCGCAATCGCGTACATCAGATCTCCGTATGTTGTTCATCTGCTTCGCCTTGCCGCGCAGCCTGGGCCAGCCCGCGCTCCAGTGCATTCCATGCGAGCAACGCGCATTTCACACGCGCTGGAAAGCGTGCAACTCCGGCGAGCGCCCGGGCCTTGTCCAGCGAAGCGTCGGACGCTGCCTCGGCGTCGCCCATTACCATGGCGCGAAAGCGCTCGCCCAGCTGCGCGACGTCTGCCGCCCGCTTGCCCTTGATCATCTCCGTCATCATGCTAGTCGATGCCTGCGAGATGGAGCAGCCGTGGCCGGTAAACCGCACGTCGACTATTTCGTCGCCACTCGTCTCGAGTGCCAGCGTGATTTCGTCGCCGCACAGAGGGTTACGCATCGGGATCGTCACCGTCGCGTGTTCCAGCGCACCCTTGTTCCGGGGGCGTCGGTAATGATCCAGGATTATGTCCTGATAAAGTGCTGTGAGCGATGCGTCTGCCATGGAATTCGAAATATATCCCGGACACAGCGCCGATCAGCACGCTGGACGCGGGTCTCACGCAGGTGCCTCAATTGGGTGTAGTTTATCCCCGTATGCACGGCACCGTACGCCAACCCTTCCGCGACCGGGTCGCAAACCAGGATTGACGACAATGGAAACGCCGCACAAGTCGGCCGAACGTCACTTTGCAGAACGAGAGCGGGTTTTTGCGCGTGGAGCACTCTCCATGTCAATGTCGCTCGTACTTCTGTTGAGCGCATCGCTGGCTACTGCGCAGGCCGTTCCGCGGCAATCCGGGATGGCGAGCGCAGATTCGGGCCATATGGCGACCGTGCAGGGGACCGTGTTCGACAGCGTGGCGCACGAGCCCTTGGCCGGTGCTCAAGTACAATTTGCCGACGCAGCAACCCGAGCGAAGCTTTACGCTGCCGTCACCGATTCGCTCGGACACTACCACATCGATTCCATTCCCGCTGGCCAGTATATCGCCGGATTTTTTCATCCTTCGGTCGATCTCCTCGGTATCGAGTCGCCGCTGCGGCTTGTTGCAGTCGCGGCGGGGAGCGCGAACGTTGTGAATCTTGGAATTCCGGGTGCGTCTCGCATGATGGCGTCGCTCTGCGGGCCGAGAAACAAGAAGGATTCGACCGGTGCGATGGCGGGCGTGGTACGCGGTGCGGATTCCGGATTACCACTCGAGGGCGCGCATGTGGCGGTCTCGTGGCTCGAAGTTTTCGTTGACCACGAACGGCTTGTCTCGCAACCGCGACAGCTGATTGCAACGACAGACGCGGAAGGCGGATATCGCGTGTGCGGACTGCCCGGCGCTGACACGATGTTCGTAAACGCTCGGGCTGCGAGTACGACGTCCGGGATGGTGAGCGTTGGCGTGCCCGCGCGCGGGATAGCGCGGCAGGATTTTGCGCTGGGCGATTCGACAACCGTCGTCTCACTAGTTACTGATCCGACCGCAAGCGCTGAGGTTCGTGCAGAAACGACGGTACTTCGCGGGTCCGCAAAGCTCGCTGGTGTAGTTGTAGGGCCTAATGAACAGCCGCTCGCCGAGGCGCAAATTGTCGTTCGCGGCACCGGGTTGGAAGCAAAATCCGATAGTTCCGGGCACTTTGTGATCAGTGGACTCCCGGCGGGTACGTTCAGCGTGGACGCACGCGCAATTGGCAAGGAGCCCGTCGTCATCCCCATACCGCTGTCCAGTACCAGGCCAACGAATATGGAGATCCGGCTCATCAAGCCAATTCAGAATCTCACCCGCGTTCTTGTTTTTGGGAGAACTCCCAAGATGCGGCAGGATATTATGGATTTCGAGCAACGCAGGACGAGCGGAGCAGGTCATTACTTCACACAGGATGACGCTATTCTCAAGCACGCGGTCGAAATAACGAATGTCCTCTCGATGGTCCCTAGCGTTCGCGTGATGAGCAGCGGTCGGTTTGGACATGTCCTGACCATGCACCAGGGGTGTCTAGCAACAGTGTATCTGGACGGTCACAAGATGAACACTGCCTTCGAAGACATCAATGACATTCCGCCAAACCAGCTTGCGGGAATAGAGGTCTATTCCGGAGCTCTCGAAGCGCCGGCACAGTATCCATCACGCAGCGGATGCGGTGTCGTGCTGCTTTGGCTGAAGCACTGAGCCAGGGGACGCAAGAGTAGATTCGCATGCGCCGTTGCGAGCGCGCTGATCAGACCTGGAAGTCGGCCCCGTGCAACCCGTACTCACCGTGATCTGTAGCCAGTTGCCCCAAGTGGTGCTATTCTAGTGTGAATCACACTCCATCCATGAGGCAGCTCATGCGCCGTAGCGCGCGCTCGTACAGTTTCCACGCGTTTGTATCATCGATCGGATTCGCCACGATTGGCGCGGCTGCTGGTGCACAGGTTTCACAGAACCCGACGAGTCCGACTCGCAGGGAAGCCGGCGTTGCGTTTGAATATGCGCACCCGGTAGGTAACTTCGGTCTCAACGAAGGCAACGGAAGGGGCGCTGTCGGACACTTCGTGTTCGGCCTCGGTTCCAAGGCAAATTTCGGAATTCGCGTTGACGCTGCCTATATCGATTTCGGAAGCCATTCGCGGACATTCCCTTCCAGCCCGCTTGTTCAGACCACAGCCAACGATATCGGGCTCGTAACTATCGGGCCACAGTTCAGCGTACGAACGGGCCGCCTTCAACCGTACATAAACGTCGGTGCGGGCGTCGCTTACTTCTACTCACAGAAGGGGTTCAGCACTCCCGGCGGCAGTTCGCAGCCACAGGGTACTACCAATTACAGCGAGACGAATCGAGTGTCTCTGCTCTATACTGGCGGCGCTGGACTCGACATTCCTTTTAGCATCTCGGGCAATGGGTTCGCTATCGATGTCGGCGCACGATTCAACTCCGCTCAGGGCGCGAAGTACATACCCGATAATAACTCCCACATGCCGGGTAGCTACGGCGCATCGGCCATTTACCAGCACGAAGGCGTGGCGAACTTCATGGCGTATCACTTGGGATTCTCTGTCCGATTCTGAGCTGAACGCCCGTCGTGGAACAGACGACCGGGTTCGGTTTAGTCATAATCTGGAGGAAACGCTGACACCTGGAGACGTGATGAGTCATAGCGTTGCAAGGGCGACCAACATGGTTGCCGCGACTGTTGCCGCGGCTCTCCTGGCGTCTTCGGCGCACGCGCAGGTCGAGCTGCGCTCTGCTCCGCGTTTGGAAGTCGGCGGCGGCTTCGACTATGCGCAACCGATCGGGGATTTTCGCCAGAACGTCACCCGCGGCTTCGGCGGTTCCGGCCATTTCATGTACGGCCTCGACCCGGAATCAATGATCGGACTCCGCGTGGATGCCGGGTTTATCAATTATGGCAATGACACGCATTACGTGCCGTTCAGCTCGAGCGTGCGGCGCATCGTTGTCCAGGAAAAGACTTCCAATAACATATTTGTTGCAAGCGTCGGCCCACAGATCACACTTCCCGTCGGTGGTGTGCGGCCGTACGTCAACGCCGGTGTAGGCTTCGCGTACTTCTTCACGCAAACGTCACTCAGCACGGATGACGATTCTTATCAGATCGCCCAGACGACCAATTATAGCGACAACTCGCTGGTATACACCGCGGGCGCGGGCTTCAACATTCCGATTGCCTTCGCCGGTGATCACGTTGGCATCGATGTCGGCGCGCGATACAACTCCATCGACAAGGCGCGGTACCTCACCAAGGGCGACATCGTTGATGACCCGAACAGTCAGTATGGTGTGATCATCACACCGCGCCAGTCCGCGGCGAACTTCGTCGCGTATCACCTCGGAGTGTCGGTTCGGTTTTGAGCGAAGCTCGGCGCGGCGTGATGCTGCTCAGGTCGCGCCGAGGTTGGTCGCTGCTCCAACGGCGTTGATCCACACGGCGAATTTCTGCATCTGCCGCCCAATCAGTTCGCGAGTTGACATGTCAGTGAGTCTTCCGTTCTCGTCGAAACGCTCGGCGCATCTGGGGATAATGACCTCTGGCTGCAGCATCGCGAATGTATCGGTAAAGAGCAACGACTGACGCAGCGCCAGCTGTGCGCGAATGGTGCCACCGATTCCGGTACTCGCGCCCATCATCGCTGCAGGTTTACGATTGAGCGGGGCTTTTCCCGTGGGGCGCGATGCCCAGTCGATTGCGTTCTTGAGGCCGCCTGGCATGCTGTAGTTGTATTCAGGAGTCGCGATCAAAAGCCCGGCTGCATCGTCGATTGCGCTCTTGAGTGAGACAACTATCTCGGGTCGCGATTCGTCCGTGTCGAGGTCGACGTTGTAGAGGGGGATCTCGCCGATGTGGTCGAACACTTTGATTTCGAGCCCTGCGTCTCGGCCGAGCTCGATTGCGGCGACCATCAGGCCGCGGTTGAATGAACCCTTACGTAAGCTCCCGATCAGTCCGCAGATAGTCTTCACACAGCGATCCCCGCAAAAAGGTTTGATGCCTGTTGAATGCCGGCGACGAGTGCATCGACGTCACTCTCGTCATTGTAGATATAAAATGACGCACGGGCAGTCGAGGTGACGCCGAGCCGGCGCATGAGCGGTTGCGCACAATGATGTCCCGCTCTGATGCAGACACCGCTGCTGTCGAGAATCGTCGCCAGGTCGTGCGGGTGAACGTCCGCCACGTTGAACGAGAGCACTCCGCTCCGCTCCGAGACCGGTGGCCCGTATACGGTGACGGTGCCGAGCTCTTCCAGTCGCTTCTGTGCAAGCGCTACGAGCCGCTGTTCGTGGTCATGGATTCTGGCCATCCCGATCGCGTCCAGATATTCGACAGCGGCAGCCAGGCCTACGGCGCCGGCCGAGTTGGGTGTGCCCGCTTCGAACTTGTGCGGCAGCGGCGCCCAGGTAGTGGTCTGGTCATGAACGAACTCGATCATGTCGCCACCAAACTGGTAGGGGGCGATGCTGTCGAGCAACTCACGACGGGCAAGCAGCCCCCCGATCCCCATCGGGCCGCCCATCTTGTGGCCGCTAAAGGCGTAAGCGTCCACACCCATTTCGTCGAACCCCACGGCGATGTGAGGCGCTCCCTGGGCTCCATCGCAGACGACCACTGCATCGGAGCGCTCGCGGACTATCCTGGCGATTTGGGCTACCGGGTTCACTGTGCCCAGCGCATTTGATACGTGCCCAAAAGCCACCACTCGCGTGCTCGACGTCAGCATCCCGGCCAGCATGTCGAGATCGATATGTCCGTCCGGCGTTAGCTCGCAGATTCGGAACCGGGCGCCCGTGGCCAGTGCCGCCTGCTGCCAGGGGACGAAATTGGAGTGATGCTCCAGGGCTGTGACGACGATCTCATCACCCGAACGGATGTTCGAATAAGACATCGATGTGGCCAGGAGGTTCAGGGCTTCCGTTGTCCCGCGGGTGAAGATCAGGCCTTCGGGGTCGGCAGCGCCGAGGAACGAAGCGATACGCCTTCGAGCGAAATGATACCGTTCCGTAGCAGCGACTGAGAGGGCATAGGCGCCACGGTGGGGATTGGCATAGCTGGTCTCGTAGTAATCCCGGATGGCATCGAGTACCACACTCGGCTTCTGAGCCGAGGCGGCGGAATCGAGGTAGTGCAGTGCAGGATTGGCCGCCAGCAGCGGGAAGTCGGAGCGGTATGTCATGGTTATCTACAAAAAGCCGACAAATTCACTTACCTTTACCAATCTACGCGAAAGTGCTGTAACACCAAGGAGTTAGACCCAGGATGGGTTCCGCATGAGAGCTATATGAGCACCACAATCGAGTCCCTTGTCAATCGGGAATACCAGTACGGCTTCGTTAGCGACATCGAATCTGATACCGTTGCGCCGGGACTGAGTGAGGACGTGGTCCGAATCATATCGGCCAAGAAGAACGAGCCCGAGTGGCTGCTGGACTGGCGGCTCAAGGCTTACAGGCGCTGGCTTACGATGAAGGAGCCTCACTGGCCCAACGTCAGCTACCCGCCGATCGACTATCAGGCCGCGCGCTACTACTCGGCTCCAACGAGCGTGAAACCGCTACAGACCCTCGAAGATGTCGATCCCGAACTTCTCCGAACCTATGAGAAGCTGGGGATCTCGCTCAAGGAGCAGAAGTTTCTCTCCGGCGTCGCAGTGGACGCGATCTTCGACTCGGTTTCTGTCGGAACCACGATGAAGGAAGAGCTGTCTCGGGCTGGCGTGATCTTCTGCTCGTTTGGTGAGGCAGTTCGCGAGCACCCTGACCTTGTCCGCAAGTATCTCGGATCGGTCGTTCCCTATAGTGACAACTTCTTCGCGGCGCTCAACAGCGCGGTATTCAGCGACGGTTCGTTCTGTTACGTCCCCAAGGGTGTGAAGTGTCCGATGGAACTGTCCACGTATTTCCGCATCAACGCGGCCGATACGGGCCAGTTCGAGCGCACGCTCATCATTGCCGATGAGGGAGCGTCAGTGAGTTACCTGGAAGGCTGCACCGCACCAAAGCGTTCGACCAATCAGCTCCACGCGGCGGTAGTTGAGCTGGTGGCGCTGGACAATGCGTCGGTCAAGTACAGCACCGTGCAGAACTGGTTCGCAGGCGACGAGGAGGGCAAGGGTGGCATCTACAATTTCGTCACCAAGCGCGGCAAGGCAGCCGGCGTCAACTCCAAGATCTCGTGGACTCAGGTGGAAACCGGATCGGCGATCACCTGGAAGTATCCGAGCGTGCTCTTGGTGGGCGACAACTCGGTGGGTGAGTTCTATTCGGTCGCCGTCGTGAACAATTATCAGCAGGCCGACACCGGCACCAAGATGATTCACATCGGCAAGAACACGAAGTCCACCATCGTATCGAAGGGAATCTCAGCGGGTCACGGCAATAACAGCTATCGCGGACGCGTGCAGGTGATGCCGCGCGCCGACAATGCGCGCAACTACACGCAATGCGATTCGATGCTGATAGGCAACCGGTGCGGTGCACACACATTCCCGTATATCGAAGTCGGCAATCGCACCGCGACAGTGGAGCACGAGGCGAGCACGTCAAAGATTGGCGAGGATCAGATCTTCTACTGCAAGCAGCGCGGAATCAGCGCAGAGCAGGCTGTGTCCATGATCGTCAGCGGATTTTGTAGGGAAGTGTTCCAGGAGTTGCCGATGGAATTCGCGCTCGAGGCGCAACAACTGCTGGGAATTACGCTGGAAGGAAGCGTCGGTTGAGCATTGGCTCCGTCAGGTCGGCACCGGACCGTCATCCCCGCGAAAGCGGGGACCCAAGTTATCGGTCTTTAGGCGTGGCTGGACTCTCGGAGTGGGTCGGCACTGGATCGTCGTCCCCGCGAAAGCGGGGATCCACGTTATCGGTCTTTAGGCGTGGCTGGATTCTCGGAGTGGGTCGGCACTGGATCGTCGTCCCCGCGAAAGCGGGGATCCATGTTATCGGTCTTTAGGCGTGGCTGGATTCTCGGAGCGGGTCGGCGCTGGATCGTCGTCCCCGCGAAAGCGGGGATCCATGGTATCGGTCTTCACGTATGACTCGATTATCGGAGTGGGTCGGCAGCAAATGGGTTCCCGCTTTCGCGGGAATGACGGATGCGGTGAACGAAGTACCATTTGAAATATCATTTACATCAATTACAAACTCATGCTCGATATAACGTCCCTCCGTGCGGGAATTGCCGAACGGGAGATTCTCAAGGGAATCAACCTCAGCATCAAGCCGGGCGAGATTCATGCGGTGATGGGCCCGAACGGTTCAGGCAAATCAACGCTCGCACAGGTTTTGGCAGGCAATCCGGCGTACGAGGTACTGGGCGGCTCCGCTATGTATGCTGGCGAAGAGCTCCTGGAGATGGAACCGGAAGTGCGCGCACAGAAAGGCATCTTCCTGGCATTCCAATATCCGGTCGAAATCCCCGGCGTGACCAATGCGTATTTTCTGCGATCTGCCTATAACGAGATTCGTAAGGCGCGCGGTGAGGAAGAGGTCGATCCTCTTGATTTCCTCGACATAATCGAGGATCGGATGAAGCTGGTCGAGATGGACGCCTCCATGCTGAACCGATCGGTGAACGCCGGGTTCTCGGGCGGAGAAAAGAAGCGCAATGAGATTCTGCAGATGGCGGTTCTTCAGCCGCGCCTCGCAATACTTGACGAGACCGATTCGGGCCTCGATATCGACGCGCTCCGAATCGTGGCCGGCGGTGTCAACGCACTGCGTCGGCC
>JBDTAB010000068.1:0-5714 GCA_039924865.1 Gemmatimonadaceae bacterium
GACACGCTGTTCAACATGAACGCGCGGCGCACGCCGGGCGATACGACAAGTGGCTCGCTGCAGAACCGGAATAGCGCTGGAATCTTTGGTGGATTGCTCGGTTCACCGCAAGGCAGCGGAAGCCAAGGCGCGATGCTCGGGGCGAACCAGGCGCCCAACCAATTCACGATGGACAGCGTGCGCCACAGCCGCCAGCGACAGGCGCTGGCACGAGCCTGCAAGGCGCGCGCAGATTCACTACACCGTCCGGACATAATCGCGAAGGCGCAGCGTGACAGCGGCTTCACGATTTTCGGGCTCGACTTCTTCCGTCGCTCGACCACGCTGTTCAATCCGAACATGGCGGGCCCGGTGGACGCGAACTACCGCGTTGGCCCCGGAGATCAGCTCGTTTTGATTCTTACGGGCGACGTGGAGGCCTCGTACGAGCTCACTGTAACGCGACAGGGGTTCATCGTCGTGCCGCAGGTGGGACAGATATCGGTCAACAATCTCACGCTGGGACAGCTCACAGACATCCTCTACAATCGATTGGGACAGGTCTACTCGGGCGTGAGACGGGGCGCGGGCGCGACGACACATTTCTCGATCACACCGGCCAAGCTTCGCAGCAACATGGTGTACGTCGTGGGAGACGTGATGGCGCCCGGTGCGTATCAGGTTTCCGCGTCGGGTACGTTGCTATCAGCGCTCTACGCAGCAGGCGGGCCGTCTGATAATGGCAGTCTCCGAGACCTTCAGGTACGGCGTAACGGCAAGCTGGTCGCCCACATGGATTTCTACGATTATCTAATGAACGGCGACGCTTCCAACGACGTACGCCTGGAGAACGGTGACATCGTCTTCGTGCCCGTACACCTGCCTCGCGTGCGCATTGTAGGCGAGATAAACCGGGCCGCGACTTACGAGATCAAACCGAGCGAAACGTTGGCCGACGCGATCCGATTCGCAGGCGGCTTCAAGGCCACCGCGTCGCGTCAGCGAGTTCAGATCGAGCGAATCGTTCCGCCGTCAGAACGTGCACCGGGCAGAGATCGCGTGACGACGGATATTGTGTCGGATGCATTTCTCACCGGCACCGGGCCAGCGGTGCCAGTGGAAGCGGGCGATGTGATCCGAATATTCCCTGTCGTGTCGCGCGTACGTAATCGCATCGTCGTCAAGGGAAATGTGAACATGCCGGGCACGATCGGACTCGCCCCGGACATGACCGTGGCCACCGCACTCAAGCTCGCTGGCGGGATCAAGGCCGATACGTATCTTGGCGAGGTCCTTGTCACGCGGCTCAATCCTGACTCGACCCATCAGCAGCTTCGCGCAACGTTGCGAGATTCAACGGGCGCCGTGATCAATGATTTTCCGCTCAAGGAAGACGATCAACTCACCGTTTATTCGGTGACGGAATTTCGCCCCACGCGTTACGTCGCCATCAACGGAGCGGTTCGGAGGAGCGGGCGGTATCCGTATCGCGAGGGAATGACGGTTCGCGACTTGGTACTCGAGGCCGGCGGCCTGGAACAGAGCGCGCTGCTCAACGAAGCACGGGTGGCACGACTGCCTGAAGACAGAACTGGCACCGTTACGGCGCGCGAGTTCTCGGTGCCGCTCGATTCCAGTTACCTGTTCGAGCGGGCGCCTGATGGGAAGTACTCTGGACCGCCAGGACTGCCGGCGCCGTCCGGTCCGACGCCCGACGTTCAGCTAAAGCCTTATGACAACGTTCTTGTGCTGCGTCAGCCGGGCTGGGAACTGCAGCGTACGGTCGCCGTCACCGGAGAAGTTCGTTTCCCCGGCAAGTACTCGCTACTCAACAAGAACGAACACATCAGCGACCTGATCAAGCGTGCGGGCGGTCTTACTCCGGAGGGCTATGCTAACGGCGTGACGTTCTACCGTGCAGACAATCGTATCGGTCGCATTGGAATCGAGTTGCCGGATGTGCTGAAAGATCCAAAGAGTATCGACAACCTGTTGCTGGTGGATGGCGACTCGCTCTACATCCCGCGGTTCAACGCAGTGGTGCGCGTGGAAGGCGCCGTGAACTCGCCGGTCGCTGTGACGTATTCACCCGGCAAGGATGTGAACTATTACATCCGCGCCGCTGGTGGCCCAACTCGCAAGGCCGACATCGATCACGCTTACGTAACGCAACCCAACGGCAAGGTGGATGCGGAGTCGCAGCGGTTTTTGATTCCGGATTACATCCCGAAGCCCAAGCCAGGGGGCGTCGTATTTGTTCCAGAACAGGAAGGACCTCCCAGTCAGAGTGCGCTCGCGACGTTCGGCGCGCTCGCCGGTACGCTCTCGAGCCTTGTCGCTGTGCTCGCGCTGCTGCGTAGCTCGCACTAACGCTCAGGGCGCGAGCATGCCAGACGTCGTACCGATCGCGGAGCAACGCCCGGAGCCGCTGACGCTTGCACTCTGGACGGCGGGCGTGCTCAACCGGTGGCGTACGATCATGGTGTGCGCCGTTGGCACGTTGGTTCTGGCGGTGCTTGCGGCGCTGGTGCTGCCGCCGTCGTATCGCGTAACTGTTTCATTTGCCCCGAACCCGTCGAGCTCATCCAAGTTGGGTGGCGCGATAAGCAGCCTCAGTACAGGCGCGCTCTCCGGCCTCACGAGCGGCATGGGGCTCGGTTCAGTCGGCGGTGAGCCTACTGAATCGCCGGAGTTTTATGCGGAACTTATGGAGACCCGCGAACTGTTGACGCGGCTGTTGCTCACGCGCTTCCCCGATCCGCGTACAGCAACGAGCGGCGATACCGCTCGCCTCGTGGACATCATGAAACTCCGGTCGACAAACCCGGCGCGACGTATCGAGCTCGGCGTCAAGCAACTCGAAAAGTCGATGACCGTCGAGTCCAACGTTCGAACGAACCTCATCAAGGTGACGGTTGACGATCGGTATCCCACCATTGCATCACGCGAAGCAAATACCGCAATCGCCCTCGTAAATTCTTTCAACCTGGAGCAGCGGACATCCCGCGCACGCGCCAAGCGAGTATATCTCCAGAGTCGCACGGCAGAGGCTCGAAGTGATCTCATTTCCGCGCAGGCTCGCTACCGGGACTTT
Source organism: Gemmatimonadaceae bacterium (assembly GCA_039924865.1). GTDB lineage: Bacteria > Gemmatimonadota > Gemmatimonadetes > Gemmatimonadales > Gemmatimonadaceae > Fen-1247. The sequence continues at coordinate 3,074 of JBDTAB010000068.1, forward strand.
CTGTCATCCAACCGTCAGTGGCGACTGTCGCCAACACTGTCGTCCGATGAGGAGACGCTGCGACGCAACCAGGATATCGCATCGGATCTCTACCTCTCGCTCGAGAAACAGGTCGAATCAGCCAAGCTCGATGAGTTCAACGATGCCGCGCTCATCACCGTCGTCGATTCTGCCGTCACGCCCGTAAAGCCGTACTGGCCGCGCTACAGCCTGTTGATTCCTGGCGCGATCCTGCTCGGAATCTTCATCGGCGTTACCGTCGCTGGCGTAGCGACAGTGTACGCAGACTGGAGCCGGCGCGAGCCCACCGCGGCCCGCGAGCTCGCATCCGCAATAATGCGCCGGAAAGCACGTACCGACGTGCCTCCGGTTGCACGTCGTGCCTGAGTCCCGCTCGCTTCCGGCGCGCGCACTACCGTGGGTACTCTGGGCGCTCACGTTCCACGTACTCGGCATCGCGCTCCTGTTCGGCTTCTTCCATCTTTCGATCACGGTCGTGCAGGTGATCGCGGCATGGAAAGAGTTGGCCGGAATCGCACTGTTCATGATCGTGATCGTGCGTGCAGCCACGGGCCGAGGGCCAAGGGTCACTGTGTCGGCGGCTGACCTGTTCGCGGGCGTATGGATCGCGTTGGCGGTCGTGTTCTTCGCAACAGAAAACGTAGTAATGCGCGACTTCATTCCCGCGAAGGCTGCCATCTTCGGCGTGCGCGATGCTGCGTTTTTCATGCTGTTCTACTTCGTCGGCCGCGCAACTCCCGAACTGGGTGACGACTACCGATTCATGAAGCAGGCTTTCCTCGTCCTTGCAATAACGTCGGTAATCGCGATCGCCGAGCAGCTATTCGTCACCCCGCAGATGCTCGTCGCACTCGGCGTCGCGGCATACGTGCAGAATTTTCTGGGTGGCGTCGCCTTTACACAAGGCAATGTCTACGGGCTGCCCGACAACTACTGGAGCGAGATGGGCGGCCACATGGTGCGCCGGTCGGGATCCGTCTTCCTGTCCGGTCAGGGTTTTGCTATCGTGTTCATCGTGCTGCTGCCGCTGGCGACACTTTGGTTGTTGCATAATGGCGACAGAACACGCTGGCGCCATCGGTTGCTCTACGCGGCAATATGGCTCGGACTCCTTGTCACATTCACCCGGACGGCCATTCTTGTTGCCGGCTTGCAGGTGCTGATCATCTTTGCCGTCAGAAGGCGTGTCACGGGTGCGGCGCTCGCGGCAAGCGTCGCGGCCGGCGGGCTCGTGATCGGAATCATGGCTTCGCCGTCGCTCTCGACATTCGTGTTCGAAACACTAACGTGGCAAAGCGGAAGTAGCGTGTCGCACCTCAAGGACTGGACCAACGGCGTTACCGCCTTCCTTGAACAGCCGTGGGGCTACGGACTCGGCACCACCGACCAGACCGCCGTGCGCGCGGGCCTCGACCCACTCACTGCCGACAACGTCTATCTCAAGTACGCGGTGGAGATGGGCTTGCCCGGACTCGTCACGCTCCTGGGCACGCTCGGCTGCCTCGGAATGGCTGGCTGGCGCGCGGCAACGCACGGCACCACGGCACCACAGCGCGACATGGGACTATCCGTCGCGCTTATCATACTCGGCGTCATCGTTTACGGCATGACGAGCACGATGTTCAACGATCCGATGGTCGGATACATCGTATTCTGGCTCGGTGGAACGGCTGTCAGTCTCGCGCAACGCGCGCCAACGCCACGATTGCTGGAAGGCGCACTGCGCTATGCATGAGCCTTCGTATGGCGTGGTGCTGCTCAACTGGAACGGATACGACGACACAGAAGCGGCGCTCGAATCGCTGCTCGCAGCGACGCCGCGACCAGACCACGTCGTCGTGGTGGACAATGGCTCGCACGACGGTTCGGTCGCGAAACTTGGTCGATGGGTAGGAGAGAACCAACCACTTACCGATGATGGGTCAGACATGCCCTGGGTCACCGTCGTCGCGGAGCGCGAGAATCGCGGCTTCGCGATGGGTAACAACATCGGACTTGCCCAGTTGAGCGATCGCACCGACGTGAGTCACTTTCTCCTGCTCAACAACGACGCGACCGTCGCGCCGGATTACTTCGAGGAAATGAACGAAGCGATCCGCGCTTACCCCGATTCGGCATTGCTCGGTTGCGCGATATTCTATCATCCCGATCGGGACAAGGTGTGGTTTGGCGGTGGTTACGAGTTGCCGTATCGCGCGCTCGTTCTGCACCGCTACGAACTGCCCGTGGACACGACACCGCAGCGGACGCCTTTCGTCACGGGGTGCGCGATGCTGATTTCGCGCGAACTCTACGCTGCAGTTGGCGGACTCGCGGAATGCTACACACCTATTTACTGGGAGGACACGGAATATTCGTTCCGTGCGCGGAAGGGAGGTTGGCGCGTAATGCTCGTGCCGACGGCGCACGTATATCATAAGGTCAGCGCGAGCATGGGAGGCGAGAAGACGACTCCTCGCGCGGCGTTCTTTCAGAACAGACATCGGGCCTATTACGTGAGACGCAATTACCGCGGTCTCGATCGCGCGCTCGCGCTCACGTACCTGGTCGTGACGAAGCCGGGACGGTCCGTCGCGGAGGTGCTCCGCGGCCACCCCGCGATGGGCAGCGCAATATTTCG
>JBDTAB010000069.1:0-10647 GCA_039924865.1 Gemmatimonadaceae bacterium
TTCTCCGGACATGCGATTGCGGTGCCGCAGTATCGGAACATGGCCGTCGCACTCGATGTATTACACGTACTGACTGCCGGCAGCTGGCTTGGTGGACTCGGCGCGCTGGTAGCTGTCGGTGTTCCGACTGCTCTTTTCCTGGAACATGATTCAACAGCAGCGGAGCAGATTCCGCTCCTGGCACGAGTGGTGAACGCATTCAGTCCGGTGGCGCTCATCTGCGCCAGCATCGTCGTAATAACTGGGTTACTAGCGTCGTGGATGCGACTGGGTTCGTTCTCGGCGCTGTTCGGTACATCATATGGCAAGGTTTTGCTGGTGAAACTCGCCTTGGTGCTGCTGGTGATCGCTGGAGGTGCATTCAACTGGAGGCGGATGCGAGCGGTGCTATCGAAGCGCGGTGGCTCTGCGGCTGGCGCATTTCGCCGCTCTGCGTGGTTCGAGCTGGGCGTTGCCATTGCCGTGATCGCGGTAACGGCGGTACTAGTCGCGGCGCAGCCGCCAATCCACTGAGTGGCTGACGGCGGGATCGGTACGCCATCGAGTACGCTGAGAGATTCAACAATGAAGCAGTCTACACTGAAGATATTCAGCTATTGAAGGTGGCTTGAATGATGCAGCGGTTCGCACACCAATACGATCGTTCAATGCCCGTTCAATTCTCGCGAGGATAGAAGGAGTGATGCGGCTGGAACCGGCTCATGGTGGTGGCGTGAGCGCCCTCAGAACTGAGGCGCAGCATTCGGCGTGGTGGATGCCGCTGGCTTTTGTCGCGTTCGTTCTCGTAGCGCTCACGGCGACGCCGGTTGTCGTCAGCCATCGAGTGCGCAATCTGCGCGACCAACTATCGGACGGCAGCGACGCAGGGCGCGTCATCGTCAATGATTTGGAGGTTGCCTTTTCCCGGCAGTTGCTGGTACAGGAGCGCGCGCGAGGCGGCAACGGAACGGAAACGAGTGAGCACCGCGAGACAGTAAACGCGGACGCAATCGTTCGGGAACACAAGGACGAGATCGCACTCGACAGTGTGGTACGTCGCGTTGGGCCGGACGCGGTCGAGCGTTTTGTTGAACTCAGAACCCTGGCGCAGGCGTGGCACAGTAGCCTCGCCGCCATGCTCACGAACTCCGCGCAAACGGTACTCGGCGCGGAGCCGTCGCTGACTGCCCAAGTCAATCTCGACTCCAGGGCGGAGGAGGTATTGAGCAGCGCGCAGTCACTGGACAACTACCTGCGGATGCTATCGTTGCAACAGCGGGCCCGAATTCGCGAGCTGGCGCGAATCAATCTGATTTCTGCCGTGATTCTAGCACCGCTCGCCCTCGCTGCGGCGCTCGCATTGTTCTGGACGGGGCGGCGGATACTCTTCTTCGCGCAAGCGGCCGAGCACGACCGAGCCGCGCTTTCGCGCGAAATGACCTCCAAGACGGTGCTGGTGCGCGGGCTCACGCACGATCTGAAGAACCCTCTTGGCGCCGTATACGGTTATGCCGAGCTGCTGGAAGATCAGATCGTCGGACCTCTGGCTCCCGAACAGCGTGAGATGCTAGCGCGCATCAGGGGTCTTGTTACTCTCTCGGTAACGACCGTCGATGATCTGCTCGAGCTTTACCGCGACGGTTCTGATGGGTTGCAACTCCACCTCGTACCAACCGATGTCGCTAGCATAGTGTCCGGCGTGATCGCCGACTTTCAGGCAGAGGCCGCCAAGTCGGGGCTCGAACTCCTGGCCGCCTCCCGTGGCTTACTGGAGTCTGACCCGGCCGCCAGGACAAGTGACGGTTCTTTACTCGCGCGCACTGACCCGGCAAAAGTGCGACAGATTCTCGGCAATCTGGTATCCAACGCGATCAAGTATACGCCTGCGGGTGGCCATGTCTGGCTTTCATTGAGGCAGTCGAGCAAGCCCGACGCGAGAATCGCAATCGACGTGCGCGACACCGGCCCCGGAATTCCGCCGAACGATCAGGAGCGGATCTTCGAGGAATTCTTCAGGTTGCCGGCGTCAAGGAGCATCGCCGGAACCGGTGTCGGCCTCGCGATCAGTCGCAGGTTCGCACGCTTGCTAGGGGGCGAGCTTACGGTAACCGACTGGTTCGAAGGCGGCTCCGTCTTCACGCTTTGGCTGCCTGCGGAGCCGGAGGCCGACTCACGGTCACCGATTCGTGTGGCGTGAATTGACTTAGCCTCGCGTTCGCTACATAGGCGCGGCGGCATTGCGCCCTACTGACTTGAGACGGTGGGCGGGAGGTTGGCGAGGAGATATCTAGTGAGCAGCGAATAGAGGTGCAGTGTTGTCCCCGGGCCCTCGCAGATGCAGTGCGTACGATTGGGGTACACCATCATGTCGAATTCCCTGTCCAGCGCAACGAGGCGATTGACAAGTCGTTCGGTGCCCTGGTAGTGCACGTTGTCATCGCCCGAGCCGTGTACCACGAGCAGTTTGCCTTGTAATCCCTGAGCGAAGTTGATAGGCGATCCGATGTCGTAACCATGTGCATTCGTTGACGGCAGACCCATGTATCGTTCCTGATAGATGGTGTCATACAATCGCTGATCGGCCACTGGCGCGACAGACATCCCAACCTTGTACACATCGGGGTAACGAAACATCGCGTTCAGTGTACTTGAGCCGCCGCCGCTCCATCCCCAGATCGCCACCCGATTGCTGTCAGCGTAATTCCTCGTGCGTGCGAACGCGCGAACGGCATCCGCCTGCTCCAGGCTCGAAAGCGGGCCGAGTGATCCGTAGATCACATGGCGCCACGCGCGCCCCTTGGGAGCTGGCGTCCCACGGTTGTCGAAGCTGACTACGATGTAACCAAGGTCCGCCAGCATCCGATGCCAGATCATGCCGGTGCCGTGCCATGAATCGACGACCGTCTGCGACGCAGGCTCCCCATACACCTGTACAAGGATGGGATACTGCTTTTGAGGGTCGAAGTTTCGCGGTCGGATCATCCAGCCATCAAGTGTAGCACCGTCGGGTATGCTTACCTTGAAGAATTGAACCGGCGGCTGGACCATCGACGCAATAGCTGCCTTCAACGCAGTGTTCGCTACTAGCGTGCGGGATAAACGATGATCGGGGAGATGAACGACGTCTGTTACTGGAGGAGTGTCGAAAGTCGAATACGTATGGACCGCCCACTGCGCAGACGGGGATACATCGTAGCTGTTTGTGCCGGCGAGACTGTCGGGTGTAATACGTACCGGTGGCCCGGGCGAGCGATACGACACGCGATACAGGTAGCGCTGAGTCGCATTCGTGGGTGATGCAATCACATAGAGCCATCCATGTGGTTCATCGACACCTGCGACTGACACCACGTCGTACCCACCCGGTGTGACGAGTTTGAGATCACCGGTTGCGCGACTCCCAACGTAAACGTGGCGCCAGCCGTCGCGCTCGCTTGGCCACAGAAACTCCTTGCCGCCATCGATCCATCTGAAATCGTGTTGACGCATGTCAACCCATGTCGTATCGCGCTCTGTCAGCACGTGACGTATGTCGCCGTTGACGATGTTTGCCAGCACGAGGTCGTCGTTATTCTGCAGCCTATTCATATGCTGGATCGCAACCTCGCTCGATCCGGCCCATTCCATCCATGGGATGTAATTGTTGCGCGGATCGCCGGTGAGTTTGGCCCAGACCACGGTGCCGCCGGATGCGCTGACGACACCTACGCGCACCGCCGAGTTTGTGGTTCCGGCCTTTGGATACTGTATTTCGGTGGTGACCGGGTACAGCGAATCGGTATCGTTGATGAGAGTAAAGTTCCGTACGCCAGACATGTCGAACTGCCAGAATGCGATGTGGCGCGAATCCGGGCTCCATTTGAAACCGTCACGCAGACTGAATTCTTCCTCGTAGACCCAATCGGTCATTCCATTTACGAGTGTCCGCGTCGCATCATTCGTTAGCCTGGTAACAGCGCCACCGGCGGTTGGTTCAACGTAGATGTCGCCGGCATGGACATACGCCACGTGCGTACCGTCGGGCGAGAATTTCGCGTACATGAGCGTGCTCGGCTCGGTAGTGCTCCCTACCCGATGGAGTGCGCCGGTCCGCATGTCGAGCACCCAGAAGTCGCCGCGTGTGTTCTCGCGCCAGACCTTCTTGCTGTTGGTGAAGATGAGCAGGTGACTCTTGTCGGCGGACCAGTCATAACGCTCAACCCGAAGTGGCGCCGAGGCATTGGCTGATTTCAACATGCGTGCCGATACCAGAACCTTCCGCGCCCCGTCCGCCGCGGAATATTCGATGATGTCGGATCCGCCGGAGCCCAAGGTTGACGGCTCAAGCACGGTGTAGTGCACTCCGTCATCACTCCAGCGCAAGACAGGCGGACGCTGTCCCGAATATCTGGAGGATGCAAATATGGTGTGCAGCGATGAATCGACACGAGCTGGCAGTTGCGCCGTTGCCGCGGCTGGTACCGCGGCAACGAGCATCGCCGAAAGAATCGGCGTAATGGTGAGACTGAAGGCGCGAACGACGTTACGAGAAAGCCTCTTTCTCATCGAAGTACCCATTGTGTCTCCCCGTTGCCGAATTTGAATATCAGCCTGCGTTAGCCTACGGCATGGGCCGTGAAGCGACAGCTGGGCGGCGGTTCATATGCTCCTGTAACAGCGCACGTGTCTCTGCAGCCTGCGACGGCAGGAGTTCGAGGCGCGGCGGACGCACGGTCGCTGTGCCGCAGTTCAGTTCTTGCTGCACGAACTTGATATACTGCACGAACTCGGGAACCGTATCGAGCCGCAGGAGCGGGAGGAACCATTCGTACAGGCGTCGCGCCTCCGCGATCTTACCAGCGCCCGCGAGTCGAACAAGTTCCACGGATTCCGCGGGGAGCGCGTTGACGAGACCCGCAACCCATCCGCTGGCGCCCATCAGCATGGCTTCTACGATCATGTCGTCCAGGCCAGCGAAGACATTCAGTCTCCCCTGGAAACGCGCGACGACTTCAGTGACTCGAGGGACATCGCCGCTCGATTCCTTCACAGCGGGAAGGTTCTCGTACTTGGTAAGTTCCTCGAGCTGACTCGGCGTCACATCGGTGCCGTACGCGATGGGATTGTTGTAAAGCATGCAAGAGAGATCCGTAGCTTCAATCACTGCGCTGTAATGCGCACGCATTTCGCGCCACGGCCCTTTGTGGACATATGGAGGAAGCGCCATGATCCCTTCGCACCCTACCTGTGCGGCGCGGCGAGCAAGTGCGACGCACTCGGCGGTCCCAAGGCCGGCGATGCCGGCAACCACGGGAACGCGCTTACCAACTGATGCCACGCACGTTTCGAGTATTTCGACTTTCTCCTCGAACTCGAGTGTCGCGCTCTCGCCAAGCGAGCCGAGCGCAACGATTCCGGTGCAGCCGTTGTCCACGAGCCACGAAACATGCCGTCCGATAAACTCGTGATCGACGGTCATATCCGGCGAAAATGGTGTCGTGATAGCTGGGAATACTCCGGTCCATTGCGCCTGGTTCATTGGTACGCTTCTCCGACAGTAGAATTGGAAAGAAAGGACGGAGTCGCGCCATCCGCGATCTCCGATGAGAGAACCGACACTGATACCGGTTCGATGGGAGGCCGAATACTGTCCGGCTGCCATCCAAGCAGGAACTCCAGCCCGGGCATGCAAGTGCGGCCCTGACATGGTCCCATACCAACGCGTGTGTACAGCTTGGCCTGACGCGCGCACGCGGCGCCCTGAACTGCGCCGTATAAGACATCTTCACAACGACACACAATCGTGTCGGAGCCCGGTAACGAGCGAAGTTCCGCTCTCGGCGCAAATGCCGCTGACATTCGTTGCGCGGCTTGAATGAGCAACTCGCGCTTGCGGGCAAGTTCACGCGCCGGCGGCGAGTTCGAACCCACCTTGGCGCCAGCAATCTGCCCTTCAACCAGCGCAAGAGGTGCGCCCCCGATTCCGGTGACTTCGCCGACTGCGAATACATTCGTCACCGTGGTGTGCTGCTGCTCGTCGACAACGACAGCTCCATCGCGCGTTTCGCAGCCAATGAGCCGCGCGAGCTCGATATTGGGAACCAGTCCGTAGCCAGTGCAGAGCATATCCACCTTGTCGCGCCAGTTGCGGCGGCCGTTGGTGACGGTAACCGTTTCGACGCGTTCGTCGCCGTGAGCAGCTGTCACCCAGGTGCCAAGCGAGTACGCCGACGTGATGAAGCGTGCACGATACTGTGCCGCTTGCAACAACAACGACGGAGAACTCCACAGCCCACTTGCGAACCGCATGACCGATGACCGGCTTGCCTGCTCCGCCACCCGGACTACACGTGCGCCGGCGCGTGCCAGCGAAGCCGCTACCGGAAGCATCAGTGGGCCAGAGCCAGCGATGGCGACTCTCTTTCCGGCAAACGAAGCACCGGACTTGAGCAGCGCTTGCGCGCCGCCGATGCCCATCACGCCTGGCAGAGTCCATCCGTCGAACGGGATGAACAATTCGCGCGCACCTGTAGCAAGTATCAGGTGAGTCGAGCGGATGCGCATCGCACGGCCCGACACATCGGCCAGGATTCCGAATCCGTCAGCGGCGACTTCAACGTCGACAACCGATGCGCCGCGGACCGTTCGTACGGCGCTAGCCGACAACCGCCTGATCCATCTATCCGCGATTGCAGGTTTCGCAGCGTCAGCAACGTGGCGCCAGATCTGGCCGCCGGGCTCCAAACCGCGATCTACTATCATCACGCGCAGCCCACGCTCCGAAGCCACAACGGCCGCGGCTATTCCAGCAGGGCCGCAACCGACGACGACTACGTCAGCGGTCACCATTTCTGGATCCGTCTCCACGGTCTGTGGAGTCATGACTCACCTGCGGTGCGAATCTGCATGCCATCCGCGACTGGTATCAGGCACGCGCGCTGATGCGGAGTTCCGTCGATCGTCACACGGCATTCGAAACAAACTCCCATGGCGCAAACGGGCCCACGTGGTTGCCCAGAGACGGATTTGCGGAATGCTGACACGCCTAGATCGAACAGCGCAACCGCCACGGTACAGTTCGAAGGAACCCGGACGTGGCGTCCATCAACGACTATATCCGCTGGGACTGCGGTGACATTTGAGCTCACGAGTGAACTGCCTCGCCGACCAGTACGCGTGACGGCGCAAAGGGCGCGGCGTCGATTGCAGTTTGCTGTCCCGCCATGAGATCTGCGAGCAGCTGGCCTGTTCCGAGCGACGTTGTGATTCCCAACCCCTCATGTCCTGCCGCAATCCACAGTCCCGGGCTCTCGTCCCATGCTCCGATCAACGGAACCGCGTCCGGCGTGGCTGGTCGGAAGCCGGTCCAAATCCGTATTGCCGCGGCCGACCCGATGTCCGGCATGAAGTCGAGTGCGCGATCAAGCATTTTGCGCACGATATTGCGATTGACCGACGCATCCCACCCAACCAACTCTCTCGATGACCCAATGAGCAACTGTCCTGTCGCCCTCGGCTGTACATTGAAGGCGACAGATTCGGTAGTCATCGTGTGAGCGCTCGCGAGATATCCGAGCTCGACGAGTTGATGGTGACAGAAGTCCGGGTACCGCTCCGTGATGACCAGATGCCCCTTGCGCGGTACGATCGGAAGCCCCGGCGTAAGCGCCGGAGCCTGGGCGCCGGCAGCGTTGACCACACAGTCGCACGAAATTCGCTCATCGCCCGCAAGCACTTCGCGCACACCGATCGCGTCAACGCGAACCCCCTCGCGGATTTCCGCACCGTTTGCAATTGCCATCTGCACCAGCGCCAGCGCTCCGTTTGGCGGGTAGATGACGCCATCGCCCGGAACATGGAGCGCTCCGGCCAGTCCCGGCCTAAGATGAGGTTCCGCTTCTGCCAACTGTGACGGCGAAAGCGTCTCAGCCGAAATGCCGTGCTCGCTGTAGATACGCTGCTTTTCTCGCACGGCGTCGAGTTGCTCCTCGTCCTCCGCCACCCATAGCGTCCCACATGGCCGATACTCAACCGTGCGCGGAAGCTTGGGCACCAGTTCCCTCCAGAGCCCGACCGAGTAAGCCGATAGAGCGATCTCCGCTGGCGTATCATCCATCACGACCAGGTGGCCCATGCCAGCGGCCGTGGTACCGCTGCCGGCGAAACTCGCATCCAGTATCAGCACGCGCCGCCCTGAACGCGTGATTGCCTCAGCGCATGCAGCACCGACGATGCCTGCACCAATCACGATAACGTCGGGACGAGCCGTCATCGGATGATACCGCGCGAACGTGCGCCGGGCTCGGCAATCACGCCGAGGGCGTTCCACCGCGGAACGGGTCCGCGGTGTCAAACAGAAGCGTCGCTTCGGCAGTGATGTACGCCGTTCCGCGAACGTGCGGTATCAGCTCGCCACGATCATTGAGCGTGAGCCAGCCAGTGAAAACGCTGCCGGTGATGCTCTCCTGACGCCAGCGCGTACCAAGTTCGATCTCTCCCTTGGCATAGAGCACCGCAAGTTTTGCTGACGTACCGGTTCCACATGGCGAACGGTCGTACTCGCCACCGGAACAGAGGACAAAGTTCTTGCAGTCGGCGTCATCGCGTTCCGGCGGCGCCGAGATCTCAATATGATCGATCGGCTCGCCATTCGCACCGGTGATTCCGGCTGCATTGATAGCATCCTGAATCGCCTGTGTAATGCGAGTCAGCTCCTTTGCATTGCCTGCCTGAACCGGCAGCGGAGTGTCGTGGGTAATGAAGAACCAGTTACCACCCCATGCAACATCCCCAACGACACGTCCAATGCCCGGCACCTCCACCCCAACGTTGCGAGCGTGGCAGAATGATGGAACGTTCTGGATCGTGACACTGCCATCAATGCCGAGCTCCGCAGACACAGTTCCAACTGGAGTGTCGAGCCTGATTGTGCCAGGCTGCACGCGGCCCATGTGCTGGAGTGTGCGGACGACGCCTATGGTGCCGTGGCCACACATTCCCAGATACGTGCCGTTGTTGAAGAAGATGACGCCAGCAGTGGAATCGGGGTTGACCGGCGGAGTTAGAAGCGCGCCGACCATTGCGTCAAAGCCGCGCGGTTCACCCAAAAGCGCGCGCCGAAGATAGTCGAAACGTTCGCGAACGTCGGTGCTTCGCTCGGCCATTGTCGCACCGTGCGGCTGGGGCCAGCCGTCTAGCACGACGCGCGTCGGCTCTCCCTCCGTATGCGAATCAATTACACGGATCGCAGGCGGAATTGGTTGGTTGCCAGCATTCGGTACCTTACCTGGTTCGGTCATCGTCGCACTGTTACTCACGGATTTACCTGTACCGTCTTGATTTCCGTATAGAACTCACGCGCCGCGGGTCCCTGTTCGCGGCTTCCAGAGCTGGAACCTTTCATGCCGCCGAACGGCGCATGTGGATCGACGCCAGTCGTGTCGCCATTGACCCGAACGAGCCCCACGTGAATGCGATTGATGTACCTTAGCGCAGAGCTGATGTCGCGCGTGAAAAGTGATGCACTCAACCCGTACGTCGTACGGTTCGCCAATTCTATTGCGTGATCAAGATCCTCCGCAGTGAAAGCGGCGAGCACCGGTCCAAAGAGTTCGCGCTGAGCGAGCAGGCCGTCAGGATCACCGCCGCGCACTACCGTCGGAGCGAAGAAGTTCCCGTTGCTGAAGGCGTCGGTCGCGGGGATCGGGCTTGAGAATATGGTCTCGGCATTTGCGTCCGCGAGCGCCTTGTGTATGGAGTCGTGCGATGTCCTGCTTATGAGCGGACCAACTGCCGAGCCCGCGTCAGTAACCGGACCGATCGGTAGCGATTCGACCTGAGAACGAAGCTGCTTCATAAAATCATTTTCCACTTCGGTTGCGACGATCACCCTGCTCGTTGCCGTGCATTTCTGTCCGGCATAGCGCATGGCGCCGGCAGCCGTGAGCGAAGCCGCCTTCGCGATGTCAGCATCGGGCATCACGATGACCACGTTTTTGCCACCCATCTCGGTCTGATACCGGATGTTGCGCGCAGTTGCCCCAGCTGCAATCAGCGCACCGACCGCACCGGAGCCGGTGAAGCTGATCGCGCGAACTTCCGGAGCTTCGAGAATCGCGGCACCGACCGTGGCGCCAGCTCCCAGCAGTAGGTTGAACACGCCGGCGGGAATGCCAGCTGTAAACGCAGTCTCCGCCAGTAGCGTCGCCAGATACGATGACGATTCCGCCGGCTTCAGCACCACAGTGTTCCCGAACGCGAGAGCTGGTGCCACCTTCCAGAGCGGAATCGCGAGAGGAAAATTCCAGGGCGTTATCATGGCGACAACGCCGAGCGGCTCACGCAGACTGAACTGAAGCGCTCCGGGCGTTTGGGCCGGAATCACCTGTCCGATCTCGCGCACGGCTTCGCCTGCGTAATAGCGCAGGATCACGACGCAGCGGCCCACTTCCCCACGTGATTCGCCAATTGGCTTTCCTACTTCGCGGGCCATCACCTGCGCGAGTTCTTCTGCACGCTCGCCGATCACACCAGCCCAGCGATAGAGATGTTCCGCACGCGCGGGTCCTGTCAGCGCCCGCCATCCAGGAAATGCGCCAGCCGCAGCGGCCGATGCGGCCCGCGCGTCGTCTGCTGTCCCTTGGGGAATGTGCGCAATCACATCGCGAGCATCGGATGGATTCAGATCAT
>JBDTAB010000070.1:0-12295 GCA_039924865.1 Gemmatimonadaceae bacterium
CCATCCCCAAGCAGAAGCTGTATCAGCAGGTGACGTCGGGGCTCTGGATATCCGACGGGATGCTCTGGCTCAACTATCGCGACGCGAACGACAGCGCTTCCATCAGCTACGCCACGTTCACACCGACGGACGCTGACATAGCTGCCGCGTCAGTGAGCGATGCGGAGATACGCGCGTATTACGACGCGCACAAGGATGAGATGGTACGCAAGGGCCACGGACGAGTAACCGTCGCGGAGATCCCGCGCACGATTACGGCGGCGGATAGCGCAGCGGTGCTGCAGCATGCGCGCGCCATTCGCGACAGCATCATCAATGGCGCCAAGTTCGAGGACATGGCGAAAGCCGAGTCGACCGATTCCGCATCCGCGGTTCGCGGTGGCGACCTGGGAAAAGGACTGAAGGGACGGTTCGTCCCCGCGTTTGACAATGCAGCCGCCAATCTCAAGCCGGGCGAGATGTCGCAGCCGATTCTCACGCAGTTCGGCTATCACATAATTCGACTCGACTCCCGCAACGGAGACACTCTCGCTCTGCACCACATCCTGCTTCGGATCGCGCAGAGCGATTCAAGTGCCGATCGCACCGACAGGCTCGCCGACACTCTCTCGACGATGACGGCATCGGCGGAAACGCCGGAGAAGTTCGACGCGGCGGTGAAGAGGCTCGGTCTCAAGCCGTTCACGACCGACGTCACGGAAGGACAGCCGCTCGTCTATAACGGCAGGTCGATCCCGAGCGTTTCGGCATGGGCATTCGGAAGCGCCAAGGTGGGCGAGAGCAGCGATCTCTTCGACAACGACGGTGGCTATTACATCGCGCGGCTCGAGTCGCTTACACCCGGTGGCACACCGTCACTCCAAGCCTCCAAGAACGACATCAAGGCGCTGCTCGCACGGAAGAAAGCGATCGAGAAGCTGGCCGACCCAGCGCACAAGCTGGCTGTGGTTGCATCTGCTGGCGGCCTCGAAAAGGCCGGTCAGTTGCTTCACACGCCAGTTGCGAAGACCGACGCGTTCACGCGCGTCTCTGGTCTGCCCAACGTGCCGTCGTCAGCAAGAATCGTCGGCGCCGCGTTCGCGCTCCCGGTCGGGACAGTCAGTGAGCCGATCGTCACCGACGACGCGGTCTATGTGATTGCGGTGGACCGCAGAGTCGATGCGGACCGCAAGACATTCGACGCCCAGAAGGATCAGCTTCGCGCGCAGTACATGAACTCCATGCAGCAGAGTCGCATCCAGGAATTCGTGGCAAATCTCAAGTCAGCCGCCAAGATCACGGATCGCCGCAAGGAGATCGAGGCAGCGATGGCCCGGACATCATCCTGACCTGGTGCGGCTGGTAGCTTGATCCGCAGCACGAAAAAGGGCGGGAGCCATGAACGCACACGTTCACGGCTCCCGCCCTTTTTCACATCGCCCCTACAGAATCTTTTTTAACTCTTAACGTGTCGCGACGCTGAGTTATATCAGTCGGCGCGGTTCGCGAGTCTCGGGCGTGGCCGTCGTGTTCGCGGTATCGTTGTTGTTCGTCGGCCGCTGGAGATCGTCGGCAGTGAGGCGCGGTGGCGAGCCGGGGTCGCGATTCGTCACGTTGCGCTCGACTTCGTTGATCTCCTTCTTGAACTCCTTGATCCCCTTTCCGACCGAGCCAGCAATTTCGGGGATTCGTTTGGCGCCGAACAGAAGCAGGATCACCACCATGATGATGACCAGTTCCATGAGACCTATATGCGGCATTTCCATACTCCGAAGGGGAAAAAGACCTGTATAAACCTAAAATAACGACCGCGCGATGAGATACGCCAAAAGTACACCGAGCAGACTTAAAAGTGACACATCGATCGCTACCGGACCAAGGGCGAACTTGAGGACCACCAGATCGATCGTCAGGGGGCCGAACGCCGGGGTCACCCCGGTGGTGAAGAACTCCTTCACGGCACTCGGTGGCAGGAATCGCCGGCAGACCTGGGTAAGCAGACCGCCCGCGATGAACCCGGTGGCGAGCACCATTCCATAGAAAAATCCCCCCTTTCGGGAGGCTCCGCGTGGTGGCATCAGGCGTGTCGCTCCATTACGTACGAGATGGCTGCGCCAAGGGAATCGCGGGCAGCTGTGGGTGGAAGGCTTTTGAGGGCGGCGTGGGCGCGATCTGCATATTCAGCGGCGCGAGCACGGGCATAGTCCAGTCCGCCCCGCTCGACAACGATTCCGGCGACTTCGGCAACATCTTCGTCAGCCGGATCAGACACCTCGAGCAGCGCGGCAACGCGCCCACGCTCGACGGCCGTCATCGAACGCAGAGCTGCGATGAGAGGAAGCGTGACCTTGTGCTCACGTAAATCGAGCCCGCTGGGCTTCCCGGTGGTTTCGGACGCCTCGGTGAAATCGATGAGATCATCGGTAATCTGGAATACCATGCCCAGTGCGTCGCCGTATCGCGCCAGTGCATCCGAATGTGTCGGCGCACCGCACATCGCGCCAACGCAACATGCAGCTGACATGAGCGACGCTGTCTTGGATCGGATCAGGAATTCATAATCCGATTCTGAAAAATCCAACGGCTCAACGGTCGAAAGCTGCGACAGCTCACCAACTGACATCTGCGTTGACGCATCGATCAGCACGCGCATCGCAGGCATGTTCTCCAGCGCAACGAGCTGTGTAAGCGCGGTCGAATACAGATAGTCGCCCATGATCACCGATATCTGATCGCTGAAGAGCGAATTGAGCGTCGGCATACCGCGGCGCAGCATCGAGTGATCGACCGCGTCATCGTGCACGAGCGTGGCAAGATGAACCATCTCGACTACGGATGCGACGACTACAGCATCAGGACTCGGTGTTCCGGCGGTGTGACTTGAGAGAAGCACGAGCGATGGGCGGAACATCTTGCCTTTCATCGCCAGCAGGTGGCGCGCAGCAACTGCGAGTAAAGGAATATTTCGCGTGATCGCGTGGTCCATCGCGTCGCGAACATTCTGCAGATCGTCCAGCACCGGCGCCTGCACTTCGTCCAGCGTCACGACGCGCGTGGCATCGTCCGTCAACTGCGCGTCGAACGGGCGGGCCGTCACGCCATCAGCTCGGCGCGTTTCAATCGCTCGCCGATATCGCGGAAGTAGATGTCAACGGCAAACACACGGCGATAGTAGCCTTCCGCATCATGCCATTTTTCCAGCCGTTCGTTGGCGTAACCGAGAAGATAGAGCACACCCACCAGTTTGGTGTCCGTGAGACCGCCTTCCTTGAGCGCGCCGTCCAACGAACTTATCGCGACGGCGTACTCGTTCTTCTCGATGAAGCTCTGGCCCAGAGATTCGTAGGCTCTTACTCGCCTCTCCGGCGTGGCGTCGCCGCGCATGGCCTTCTGAAACTGCGCGATAGCTTCGTCGTAAAGGCCCATTTCCATGTAGGCGACGCCGAGGTCGTAGTGACTGTCGGAATCGCTTTCGTCGACGTTGGCGGCAACGCCCGCCTTGAACGTCTCGAGCATTTCGGAAAAGTCAGTCTGGACGTCGTTGCTCGTCTTGTCCTCTTCGTCCGCTGTCATCCGCGGATTCATCGGCGCCTGGCCTTCGAGCAGCCACTCGTGCAGATCGACGAATTCTTCGTCATCCGGACGCGACGACGTCTCAGCCTGTGACGACTGTTGCTCGTTGACTGCCTCGATCGGAAGGATGCCGAGGTCGTCGGGCAATCCGCCCTGTACGGCCGCTACATCGCTGGATAGGGATGCCACATATTCGGTAAGTGCGTCCGCCATCGATCCAGAATCGACGTCGTCGACTTCGTTTTCGGCTGCGTTGTCCGCCTCATCGCGCGGCGCTGACGGAGGCGCCCATCTGGCGTCGTCACTGTCCGCGGCCGGCGTATCTTCCGTCGCATCGCCCGTCGCGTCATCCGTCGCGCCTTCGAGACCCCCCGGTGAGACCATACTGAATGACGTGTGCTCAATCGCGAGAGGAGTTATTTCAGGCTGCTCTTCGTCAGTAGCGAAAGAGTTGGATTCGAACTCGTCCAGTATCGGGCCAGGTCCGCGATCCTCCTCCGAAACCATGGACGTCAGCGGATCTTCCAGCGGCGTGAGTCCGGATAGCGGTGACTCGTCGAGAGTCCCAGTCGCGTGCCGGTCCGCGGCTGCCGGAAGCTCGACTTCACCAAAGACTTCCGCGGTGAACGGTCGAGCTAGTTCAGCTGACGCTTGCTCGTGCTGCGGCTCCTGCTCCGACGAATGCGTTGGTTCCAGCGGGGCGCCGGACCGACGCCCGTAGTCCACGTCAAGAAAGACCAGCCCCTCGCGCTTGGCCTGCTGCCTCGACATCGCGGCCCTGGGAGCGAAGTTCGGGTCGAGGGTCCTGATTCGCTCCAGGGTCGCTGTAGCCTCTGCGCCGCGCTCTTCGGCCACCATTGCCTCATACACGATCTGAAGCTGCTCCAGAGCCTCCTGGGTGCGTCCAGCGCGTCCTAGCTGCTCCGCGAGCATGAGACGGACATCGTCCTGACCCGGGCAGAGATCGGCGAATTCCTTGAGAGCGCGGAATGCCTCGCTGATGTCGCCCGCCTTTTCCATCCGCGACGCATACTCCAGGAAATTCTGCTTCGCGTCGGAATTGAAGCCCTTCTTCGCACTGATCTTGCCAAGCTTGTAGTAGATGACCGACCGATCAGGTGCGTGCCTTAGCACCTTGTTGCACAGGGCGATGGCGTTGTTGAAGAAGCCGCCTTCGGCGTACAGATCGACCGCGGTCTCGTAGTAGCCTACAGCACGGTCCAGATCGCCCAGACGCAGGTGCAGGTCACCCACACGGTTGTAGATCGGGATGTCGAGTTCGTCAGGGATACCCGCTGCTGCTTCGATCGATTGTACGTACGCAGCCAGGGCGCGATCGTACTGCCGCTTCTGCTCGAACTCCGCGGCTTTCCTCTTGAGCTGGGCAGACTTGGACATGTCAAGGGGAAGTTAACGATCGCACGGGCGACGGGCCAGAATGACCTATCTCCAATTGGCTATCGGTTGAGTGGCGCCGCCATTACGTCCCGAATTCGGGAGACGCGTAGAGGCGCCTGAGCCTCGCCGCGACAGGCGTAGTAGCATGCATTGCAGTTGACTGGTTCATACTTCCGGAAGTCACGCCAGTGGAAATCGGTCGGGAAGTCCGGGCACCGTTTCACGTACCCGGCGGGGTCCAGGTGGATAGTCCGGATCCCCGACTGGCAGGGCTCGGCGGTCTCCCCACGGACGTATCGCGGGATTTGCTCCAGATAATAGTCCGAATTGGTAATGATCCCGCGCCGCTTCCGCTTGTAGGCGAGGAGCTCGGCGATCGCCTCCTCAAGCGCCCGAATTTCGGACGCTGGGATCAGCCCTTCGCCGTTTCCATTCTTGTTATCGGTGTAGCAGCTGAAATTGACTCCCGCGCCCAGCTCTTCCGCTCGCTTCACGATCGGCATGAGTTCGCCCAGGTTGGACCGCTTGATAACCGTGTTGAACCGGATCGCATCGATCCCGCGCTCCCGCATCGCCGGCACAGTGCGCATGATCTTGTCCACCAATCCGGGGATGCCGCGTGCCTCGTCGTGCCGCTCATCCAGGAAGTCGAGCGAAATATTGAACTGATTGATTCCAGCATCCCAGAGTGACTGCGCACGCTCGGGCGTGAGCATTCCGCCGTGGGTGATCAACGTCATGTACTTGATTCGAACCGCGCGGTCGACCGCGGCCACCAGATCTTCAAGATCACGGCGCAAGGTCGGCTCGCCACCGGTCCATGTGATCATCATCGGATTGAAAAAACGTGCAGCGTCCGCGAAGCTCTTCAGTTCATTCTCGCGCTCCGAAGCGTCAGTCTTCCAGTAATCGCAGAAACCGCAATGCGCGTTGCAACGGAGAGTCACCTCGAAATGCACGAGGATCGGCATCCGTCTCATCGTGAGATATGCGTATTTGGCCAGAAAGATCGGTACGTCCCACGGCGCAAAGCGGGCTGATAGCAACGGTCAGCGCAGATCCTGCTGCCGATAGGTAGCCTTGTCGTAGTTGAACTTGAGATCGGGCTGCGCCTTGTTGCCGATCATGAATCCGAAATACGAATTTCCATTCGGACTCTGACTGTACGAAAAGATCGCAATCCAGTCGTGCAGATCGCGCTGCAGGTTGACCTGATTGCTCGCGAAGGCGTGGTTCACGAGATCGTACATGGTTCCCCAGCTGGCAGACCACTTCTGCGTGATGTGGAACGATGTCTGAGCGTTGACAGTTTCTCTGGGTGGAACACGTACAAAGACGCCGCCGCCGATGGGATCGTTCGGGTTGTTCACTGCTGTCTGCGGGTTGAGCAGCGCTTGCTGCTTGCACAGATCGAACAGCACCGGATTTGCGGCGCTCACGTTGCAGATGAGCGTCGGATCGTAGTTCACTACGCGACCTCCGACAGGCGGCCGCTGGCGGCTCGACGAGAAACTGATCTGGCTGCTCCAGGTTTGCGTTGTGCTGATGCCGTATTGCCGATCCCGGGCGTAGCTGCCCGCGACTGGATTGGACGATAATGTCGACGCGAGCTGGTCCTGCTCTGCCTTCTCCTCGGAAACGGGAGCCTTCGACTCCTGGGCTGCGGACCGATAGCCGAACATTCGCGCGATCGCCGCGAACAGTCCACTCTGCCCGTTCAGAGCAAACGACGCGTTGATTCCTGTCCGGAACGGACTGAACCGCGCGGTGTCGCTCTGGGTGTCGCCCTGGAATAGCGAGTAGTTGCTGCTGAAGGTGAATCCCGGCAGAAGATCGGAACTCGCGCTGTACGAGAACATGCTCGTCGTGAGGCCGGTGCGATGCGTCTGCCGCGCGCGCTCGAAATCCCACGCGAACGACGAGAAATCGAGTGCGAGCAACTTGATCTTCCGTCCGTCGCCGGTGGAGCTCGTATCAGACTTGAGCTTGGCTTCGAACACCTGCGAAAGGCCGAACGACAGCTGCTCCTGCGGCAGCCCACCCAGGAAACCACTCGCGGAATGGTTGATCGCGGCCAGATACTCCACTGGCACGTCCGCACGAGGTGAATAACCAAAGCTCACACGCGGCGTTATCGAATGTCGGATGCGGCTGAGAGGACCGAAGCCCGGTAACAGCGCGAACAGCGTCGGCGAAGCGCTGAGTGCAAATACGGGACGCTTCTTTTGATGGACCCAGGCTCCGTTCGAAAACTCGGATTGCACATAATACGCGCCGCTATAAACGTTGCTGAACGAAACGGACGGATTCAGCTTGAGCGTGCCGGGCAGGAAGCCGGGCAGGCTGAAGCCTATGTTGAAGTCCGCCTGGTTCGTGGCCGATCGCGCGAATGTCCGGCTGTAACGCTGCGACGTATCCGCCTGGTTTATGAACGTGCGCGTCACAGGATGATCGAGCGCAAGACTCTGCACATTGCCGGTCAGATCGATGCGGAACCCATAGATACTGATTGGCGTGCCAAACGAAGTCGACTGCGTTGTCTCTGACGCCTTGATGCGTGAACTATCCGAGACGCCTGCGGAATTCGTGAAATACTTGTAGAAAATCGCCTGCGATTCGTCCATGTTCACCTTCGCCGAACGCTGGAAATTGAGCATCGGCGTCCAGTCGAGCCAGCTCGCCAGCGCGAGAGTCGGGCTGGTTACGCTGACGGTCGGATAGTTCTCCTGGATCTGCGTGCGTCCGGAGTACTGATCGCGATGCCCGCCAACATCCATTGAGAACGGCCCCACCTTGCGACTGTAACGCACATCCGAGCTGATCGCCGAAAGCTGCTGCATCGGGTTGAACGTCGTCTGTCTCAGCGCAAACGTGTTCGTTGTGAAGTTGACGTTGGCATTGAACCGGCTGGTCGACGAAAATTCCTGCGAGTGATACCAGGTGACGGCCGTATTGTTGCTGCCGCCAGGTTGCGCGAGGTGACTCGTGGCGATGCCGCCGGTGATGAACCGATCCAGCCAGCGGTAGCGGAACTGTCCGTTGACTCGCGAGAATCCGGGATCGCTCGCCTTGCCTCTGGCACTACTTCTCCAGTCATACCACGCCTCGGCGTCCATGTAATCACCCATGTTCACATAGTAGCCGAGGTTCTCGATATGGCGACGGTAGGATGAGCTGGCACGAACGAACTCACTGAGACCAAAGCGCGGCGTGATGATACCGCTTCGCCGTCCATGTCGAACGTCCTGGAACAGGAACGGCAGCCAGAATACAGGCACGCCTGCAACGTAAAGTGTCGCCGGTCGCGCTACGAGAAGATTCTTGGAGATGAACTTGATCTCGCTGGACTTGAAGTAGTAGTCCGGAACACTGTCGTCGCAGCTGGTGATGATTCCGTTGCGAACGTAGTACGCGCTACGTTTTGCGGCACTCGTGTCGCGCACGAAAGCCGTAGTCTGGCCAGACAGGTAATAGGTCTGCCCGCTCTCCACAGAGGTGCGGATATTTGTGGCCGTACCGCGGCCGAGAGCCGCGTTATACGTGACACTTCCCCTGGCGATTACATCCGCACCCTGCGAAGGATCATGCAGGACTACGGTATCACCTCTCGCGGTAACGACCCTGGTCGCGTCGTCATAAAGCACGGTGTCGCCGATGACCACTGTCTGGTCGCGCCCGACCGCGGCCGGTGTGCCCAGTATACGGAGCACCTTCGTCTGAGCATCGAAGATGACCCTATCGCCCTGATATCGCGTTACCGTGTACCCCGGCATCTTCATCAACGCTGTAGCGACCGAATCTGAATCCGATCTCCACGTCACAAGAGGCTTGACGGCCTTCAATGTATCGCGAAGCGAGTCACTCGAAGCTTTTGCGCGTGGGATCGTATCGCGAGGGATTGTATCAATGGTGGCGTCCGGTTTCAGTGGCGGTCGCTTGACCTGCGCCTGCAACACGGAGGCCCCGCTAACCAGTAGCGCGACTACAAGCGGCTGAAACCGGTACCATCTGATCACGCCGGCTCGCCGAGGCGGAGCGGTGCTTCGCGCTGCGGCGGCAGCGGTCCGGCCGGAGGCGGAGGCGGTTCGTCTACTGATTCCGACTTATCGGTGGCATTTTTGCCCTCGCGCCAGCGGTATACCATTTTGGAAAGGACGATGCTCAGTTCGAACAGAGCGTACATCGGAATAGCGATCGCGACCATCGCGGTCGGATCCGGCGTTATGAAGGTACCGATGATCAGACCACCGACAACCGCGTAGCGCCGATATTTCGAGAGAAAGGCAGGATTGGTCAGACCAAGTGCCGTCAGTCCCATGATCACAATGGGCAACTCGAACGCAGCGCCGAACGCAAGACACATGTAGATGGCGAAACCAAAATACTCCGACGCTGCGATCATCGGTTGCAAAGCCGAAGACTCGACACCTACTAGGAACTTGATCGTCATCGGGAGAATCAGCGTGAACGCCATGACCACGCCTGCGATGAACAGAACAACGATTCCGCCGAGGACCGGGATCACGAGCTTCTTTTCGTGGGTGTACATCGCCGGCGAGACGAATCCCCACAATTGGTAGAGTATTATGGGAGACGCGATGATGAGCGAAAGCGCGACACCTGCATCGAGTACGATCTGGAACGCATCGCCCGGATGCAAATAGATCAGCTTCTGCCCATGCAAATATGGCGTGATCGGACGCGACAGGAATTCGATCACGTCAAAGTGCGGGATCTGCGTAAAAACCAGAACCGCGATGATTGCGCCAAAGGCAAATGCGGCAGCGCATACGAACAGGCGCTGGCGCAGTTCCTCAAGGTGATCGAGGAACGCCATTTCGGCCGTCCCGCGGGCCGGACGACGCTTGGACACGATCAGCCTTCCTTCACTACTTGATTGTCTTTACGCGATCCCGCGCGAGAGCGGCCTCGTCGGAACGCGGATATTTCTTGATCAACTGATTGTACAGATCGCGGGCCTTGTCTCCGTCCCCCGCCTTCTGAGCGGCAACCGCGCGCTTGTAAATCGCTGTCGCCGCGCGCGGAGAACCCGCGTACTTCGATGCAACTTCTGCATACACCGAATCAGCGGCCGTCGGATTGTTCTCGGCTGCGTACGTCTCTGCGATGTAGAACTGCGCGTCCGGTGCGACGTCGGCCTTCGGATACTTCGCGATCAGGTCCTGAAATGCCTGGCGCGCGGCGGAATTGCTGCCCTGCATCATCTGCTCTCGCGCCACCTGGAATAACGCGTTGGGTCCGGGCGTGACTGGAGCGCCAGTGGAATCCGGCGTTGCGGTAGCAGTAGCGCGTTCTTCCAGTGAAGCGCGAACTTCCTGGATGCGGCGTTGGCTCTGGCCGGTCAGCTCCTGCACCTGCAGAAGCTGTTGCTGCACGGACGACATGCTCGACGTCATGTCCGACCTGAAACGCGTAAGGTTCTTGCTCAATGAATTGAGCGAGTCGTTGGCAACCCGCATACCGGCCAGCGCGCGATCGAGCTGCCGAGCTCTGGCTGAATCTGCTGACAGTCGCTCCGTGCGGAGAAGGCTGATATCGCCCTGAAGAACCTGCACATCCTTCTGCGTCGCAAAGCAGCCGGCCAGAAGCATCGCGGCCGGTGCTACCATTATCCATTTTCTCACTGGCTCGCTCCTTCTGGTATGAGTGCGAACTCGGAGCGCCGGTTGCGTGACCAGGCCTCCTCGTTATTCCCCTCTACGGCGGGCTGTTCCGAACCCATGCTGGTTATCGTAAGCCTGCTTGCGTCGATGCCGTTGTTGACGAGAAATGCTTTCGCCTCGGCGGCGCGCCGTAGTCCGAGTGCAAGGTTGTACTCCGACGAACCGCGGCTGTCTGTGTTTCCCGTAATCCGTATGTGGATTTGCGGCGTTGCCTGCATCACCGGCACCTTGGCGAGCAGCAGCGATCGAGCGGCCTCGGTGAGGTCGGCGCTGTCAAAGTCATAGTAGATCGTGGCGGAAAGCACCTTCATAGCGTCCGCGTTCTGCGCGGCTTCACGCTGTTCTCTCTCACGCACTGCGCGCAGACTATCCTGCTCTGCCTGCTCACGCGCCTGTCGTGCCGCATTCGCACGCGCAATTGAATCTGCGCGGGCTGGGTCGACCGAGGAGTCGCTAGTGCCCGTCACGGGCGTTGGCTCCAGCGCCGCTGGCGGCTTGTGGCAGCCAGCTGCGAGTGCAAGTGCGACGACTGCGAGTAGAGTGTTGCGTGAGTGCATCGGCTAGAAGGGTTAGGGTTTGAGAATTGGTGACCAGGCGGCAAGTCGCGCACCGGCCGCATGAGTGAGTTGGCGCATCCGGCCCGACTCCGCGTCCAGTACCCACAGTTGCCGAGGGCCTGAACGCGTTGACGAAAACACCATATGCCGCGAATCCGGCGACCACGACGGGTCCTCATTCTGGCCATCGCTCGTGTATTGCTTGGTCGACCGATCACGCATGTCGATCGTCATGATCTGAAAGGATCCGTTAATACGCGACTCATACGCGATCCGGCGACCATCCGGAGCCCAGTCCGGCGAGGCACGATACGCCTGCTCGCCGTAAGTGAACTCCGTGAGTAGCGATGGATTGGTTCCGTCAGCATCCATGGTGTATACCTCGGGATGTCCCGCGCGCCCCGACATGAACGCAATCTGGCGCCCGTCAGGACTGAACGACGGAGAAGTATTGTCGCTCCCCTTCCCGACCGTGATTCGCCGAGACGCGGACGCGTCACCTTCCTGCATCACCATGATGTCGGTGCCACCTTCTCGGCCGCTCGCGTAAGCGATCGTGCGCCCGTCCGGTGAAAATGCCGGCGTGATGTTCAATCCCCGGACCGTTCCGCTCAGCCAGTGTAGGTCTCCCGTGATGAAGCTGTACACGGCGATCTGCGAACCAGCCGGCGTGAAGCCGCAAAAGGCAAACTTCGTCCCATCCGGGCTCCATGCAGGCGACATCGCGAGCGACACCGACGTGAGCTTGCGCGCATTCGCGCCGTCGCTGTCGATTACCCAGATCTGCTTGTCCCCACCGGTGAAAAGTATTCGGGTCGTCGCGGATCCCCGCGTACCGAATATCCAGCGTTCCACTTCGTCGCTCGCGCGATGCACTGACATCCGCCATGCCCGCGAATTCGATGCGTCCAGCAGCGGGAAACCACCGATCTGGATCCGCTTCTTTGCCGCGACGTCGTACATCGTGATTGTGATTCCAGTGAGCGAACGCTGTGGCCGGAGGATCGCAACAACTCCAAGCTTCGCGAACAGCGGATAGTTGAAGTCGTCTCCAGTCTTTGGAATCATTCCGCGTGCGGCAGAGTCGTCGAGTGAGATGATCGT
>JBDTAB010000071.1:0-12827 GCA_039924865.1 Gemmatimonadaceae bacterium
AGCGTGCTACATCTGCGTGAGCGCCAAATGGAAACCCGGTGCCAATGAGCGCACGAGATGGATCGCTGATATCCGATACGCCGATCGGCACGCCGTTCACTCGGGCGCCGAATCCGCGCACTGCAGAGAACAGCTCCCCGTGCGGGATGTCGAGTACCACTCCGATAAACGGCGATGCTTCGTAAATCGCGGCGATGGACACGGAGTACACCGGGACTCCGTGAAGAAAATTTGTCGTCCCATCCAACGGGTCGACCACAAATGCGAGTTCGCGGGGCAAAGGTTCATCGCGCCACGACTCCTCGCCGAGCACGCGGAGATCGGGAAAGTCGCTTGAGAGCGCTGATGAGAGCTCTTGTTGAATCACTGCTTGGGCGGATGTGTCGATTTCGGTGACATAATCGGCGTACCCCTTGGACTGCCATACGAGACCGGTCCTGCGTGCCGCGCCCGAGCGGATCACCTCTTCAGCCAGGCGCGCGGCCGATGTGATTGCGTCCAGGATTTTGGAGACGGTGTTACCGTCGTACGGTATCGCTGCCGGTGTCATGGGCACCGACCGTATATTTCGCGCATGGCACGTGTTTTCAGCGGCATTCAACCCTCGGGTGAGCTGCACATCGGAAACTATCTGGGCGCGATTCGGAACTGGGTCGAAGTGCAGGATAGCTATGAATCGATCTTCTCGATAGTCGATTATCACGCAATAACCGTGGCGTACGAGCCGGCCGATCTTCGCCGACGGACGCGGGACATGGCGATATCGTTGTTGGCCGCTGGCGTTGACCCTGCGAAATGCGCGCTGTTTCTCCAGTCCGCCGTACCCGAACATACGGAACTCGCGTGGATTTTCAACACGGTGACGCCACTTGGCGAGTTGGAGCGCCAGACGCAATACAAGGACAAGGCCAGCCGCCAGGAAAGTATACTGGCAGGCCTTCTCAACTATCCCGTGCTTCAGGCTGCCGATATTGCGCTCTATCTCGCTGATCTCGTGCCTGTGGGCGAAGACCAGGTACAGCATTTGGAGCTGGCGCGCGAGATCGTACGTCGCTGGAACGCGAAATTCTCTGTTGAATTTTTTGTCGAGCCCAAGCCGTTGCTCACGCCCACTCGCCGGATCATGGGACTCGATGGCAAGGCGAAGATGTCCAAGTCCTTGGGCAATACGATTGGCCTGCTTGAGGAACGGGACGCGATCTGGGAGAAGCTTCGGCCGGCCGCTACGGATCCGGCGCGCGTAAAGCGGATGGATTCGGGGACGCCTGAAGTTTGCAACATCTACCACATCCACAAAGCCTTTAGCACACCGGAAACGGTGGAGCACGTTGCGCATCAATGCAGAACCGCCGGATGGGGCTGTGTTGACTGCAAGCGGGTACTGCTGGATTCGATGGATGGTGAGCTTGCGCCGATTCGCATGCGTGCGCGGGAGATGCGGTCAACACCCGAGATAGTTGATGACGTGCTCGCGGCCGGCGCTACAAAGGCGAAATCCATCGCGAGCGGTACACTCGGTGAGGCAAAACAGATCATGGGTCTGCGCTAGCACACATGCCGGTTGGAGCCGTCGCGAAGCAGCCTCCCATGACTGCACCAGAGCCGCCGCTGGACGGCGAAGCGGCTCGTCTGCTACGTCTTATCGGCGCGCACGCGAGACCGACTGGCTCAGCGGCGGAATCTGCCGCTCGCCGCGTTTGCGCCGAGTGGCTTGCCGAAGCTGGGTTTGACGTCGAAGAACCGGCGTTTACTTACTCCGCATGGCCCGGGACATGGGGAACGCTGGCAGTTGGACTGGCGCTCCTGTTGAACGCGACGATTTTGCTGATCAACATCTCGCGTGGTACGAGTGCTGGTCATGCCGTCGCATGGGCGCTGTGCGCGCTCGTTCCGATTGTGGTCGGAGCCTGGTGGCTCGGCCGTTACGGTACCCGAAAGCTTCCGTTTTTACGTCGGTCCGGTGTGAACCTGGAGGCGCGGCGACGGTTACCAGAGGCCGGTGCCAACACTGGCGTGAACGTTTGGCTGGTCGCCCATCTGGATAGCAAGAGCCAGCCAATGTCCCTTCTATTGCGATCCGCGGCGTCAATCGCTGCTGGCGCGGCCTGGATTGGACTAGCCGTGGCCCTTGGCCCGCTCGCGGTTTACGCCGCGTCGCCAGGCTTCGCAATTGTACTTGCGGCGTGCGCTGCGATTGCGGCTGTGCCGCTGCTGTTTTCGCGGCCCGGTACGGAAGGCGCTGGTGCGCTGGACAATGCGAGCGGGGTGGCTTCTATTGTCTTGGCGGCTCGGCGCATCGACCAGGCTGGCATGGTCGGCGTGGTCCTGACTTCGGCCGAAGAGTTTGGCTTGGCTGGAGCTCGGGCTTGGGTCGAGGGAAGGATGAAGGGCGTCGCGATCAACTGTGACGGTGTGGACGACCGCGGCAAAGTGAGCATAACTGCCGGATTTCGCGGACGCGAGCTGATAGGACGCGTCAGGAAAGGCGTTTTTTTGGGACCGGAAGTCCGAATTCGCCGCAGCCTACCCGGAATTCTCCTGGATGCGACCGCGTTTTCGGATCGGGGCTGGGCTGCATGCACGATAAGCCAAGGCACGCTGGGCTCGCTGGCCAGAGTGCATACGCGGGGCGATACGCTGGATTCGCTCACTGGTGCGGGTGTCGAAAGGACGGCTGCAGTGATTGCCTCGCTGGCCGGTGCAATCATTGCAGGAGAAGGTCCGACTGCAAACGGTAAGGAGATTAGGAATCCGCATGGAACAGCAACGCCTTAGCGACGAACGGATGAGCGCACTCGACGGCTCCCTTGTCGAGTCTGATACTGCCGCGGAGGGCGCGGAGGGCGCGCTGGCAAGTTCGTCCGACGACGGGAAGTACGTCTACTGCATTATCCGCAGCGATAACGGGCGGGATTTTGGAGACATCGGGATTGGTGGTGGCTCGCGCGTATATACCGTTCACCATGCGGAACTCGCTGCCGTAGTTAGCGACACGCCGATCGTGATCTACGATCCCACACGAGAAAACGTTCTTGCTCACGAATTTGTGAACGAGACCGTGATGCGGGAGTTCACGGTGATTCCCATGTCGTTCGGCACCGTCTTCCGGTCTGGAGAGGACGTTGGTCAGCTTTTGCAGTCCACGTACGAAGCGTTCACCGACGTACTCGAGAAAATGAAGGACAAGATTGAGTTCGGTGTTCAGATTCGTTGGGACCGAGACAAGGTCGTCGAGAGTATTGAGCAGGACAATGACGAGATCCGAAAGCTGAAGGAAGAGATTACGCGCAATGCGGCATCCTCCACGTACTTTGCGCGCATGCAGCTTGGTCGCCTTATAGAGGGGGCGCTCGAAGAGTCTGCTGGTCGGTATGTCACGACGGTACATGAGGAACTGAAACGTGTATCAGTCGCAAGCCGCAGCAACAAGGTGATCGGTGACAGAATGATCATGAATGCAGCGTTTCTGGTGAACCGTTCCGGGGAGCGATTGTTCGATGAGGCGGTGAAGGAATTGAGCCTCCGCTTTGAGCATTTACTGGCGTTCAAGTACACCGGTCCCTGGCCGCCGTACAACTTCGTGAACATCAAACTCAAACTGGAAAAGGCGGGCTGAGATGGGACTTCTTTCGTCGATCCTGCTGGCGCCTTTCACCGGTCCGTGGGATGGGACGATGTGGACTCTGGACAAGGTGCGCCGCTCGGTCGAAGAGGAGTTGACCGATGACACTGAAATCAAGGAAGATTTCATGCGGTTACAGCTTGAATTGGAGGCTGGCGACATCGATGACGTTGAATACCTTCGTCGCGAGCAAGTGATAATGCAACGTCTCCGCGACGTACGTGAGTGGCGGGAGAAGCTCGGCATGGCCGTTGGCGGCGGCCCGGTCCGCGTCGCCCGTGACGACGACGAAGCGCGTTGAAAGCGACTGTTGAGTATGTGTACTGCGTCGTGCCAAGCGAGATTGCCGTTGCGGATGCGCCGCGAGGAATTGATCGATCTGTAGTGCGTCGCGTGAAGAGCGACATGCTCGTGGCGCTTGTCAGCTCCCTGGACGCTGCAGAGTACGAGAGCTCTTCGATCGCAGAAAGACTTGGTGACGCCGACTGGTTGGCTCCGCGCGCTGTTGCGCACGATGCGCTCGTAACATGGGCCAGCGATGTTGGTGCTGTCCTCCCGTTCCCGATGTGGGTGATGTTCAATGACGATGCCGGAGTATTAGCGATGCTTGCCGAGCGTGAAGGCGAATTGTCGAGGGCCATGGATCGCGTGCGCGGGGCACGGGAATTCGGTGTTCGGGTTTCTGCGGATCGTCGCGCCCTTGCTGCGGCGGCGGGCAGAGTTGATTCACGCCTTGCAGAGATGGAGCGTCAGGCAGCAGGTGCGCCGCCGGGCGAGGCTTATCTGCTCCGGCGCAAACTCGAAGCGGAGCGCAAGCTGGCGGTTCGTGATGTGGCAGTGCGGATAGCGGATCGGACCCACAGTGAGCTCGCTGCCGTCTCGCGATCGGCAATCGCGAGGGCTGCGGCGACTTCGAACGAGGCCGGTCTGCTGCTGGATGGGGCGTATCTGGTCCCCAACCAAGAGTACGACGGGTTCAGAACCATGCTCACAAGCCTGGTCGAGATGTTCGAGCCCGATGGCGTCCGCTTCGAATTTACCGGCCCGTGGCCGCCCTACCATTTTGTCCGTGACAGCTGACCCGAGCTCAAAACAGCCGGCGGCCGCGCCGAGCGAAGTGGAGACGGTTGGCGGCGGCCTTCTTTTTGGCGAAGATCCGATGGATCTCAGCGATCTGCTGAACACTGTGCTGGATCGTGGTGCAGTTGTACACGGTGAGGTTACGATCGCGGTTGCAGACGTGGATCTCATCAAGCTGAATCTGGGACTTCTGCTACAGGCTGTTGCGACCGCTGAGCTGCGAAGTCGCGCGAGGGAGGGCAACGCGTCCCCCGCGTCCCTTTCTGGCGCGATGGGCGCGATTCCGCGGCGGCGGGAGACCGTTACCGGCCCGGTAGGTTCTACTGTTCGGCCTGGAAAAGTTTCGCCTCCAGCCGGAGGCTATGATAGCCGTTCGCAGGAGCCAGAGCCGGCGACGGTGGGGGCCGCCGCTCCTAAGGGTGGGCCGGAGGCCTATTCCGAAGGCGCCCAGGAGCCGGTCGAAAGGTCGCTGAACGCCGTGGCTCAGGGTTTGCCCGAGCGGATCAATGCGGACGCCGCAGGTCCGGAAACCGGGCTGGCCAGACTCGTTCTGACGTTGATCGAGGTATTACGGAAAGTCCTGGAACATCAGGCTGTCCGGAGGATGGAGGGTGGGCGATTGTCGGGTGAAGAGATTGAGCGATTGGGACTGGCTCTTGCGAAGCTGAATGATCGCATGGGCGAACTGAAACGTGTTTTTGGCCTTTCGGACGACGACTTGAACATTGACCTTGGCCCGTTGGGTCGCCTTAAATGAGGTTACCAATTGCCTGAATTAGTATCTCCGTCGCGCAGCACCGGGCTGGTCGAGATTCTCGACAGAGTACTCGACAAGGGTCTCGTTATCGCCGGCGACATAAAGATCAACCTCGCCAACGTTGAGCTGTTGACGATTCAGATCCGTCTGCTCGTCTGCTCGATCGACAAGGCAGAACAAATCGGCATGAACTGGTGGCGGTACGATCCACGTCTGACGAGCCAGGCGCCGCCCGCGGTTGCGTCGAGTGATCTGAATGATCGCCTCGAACGGATCGAGCGTCAGCTCGAAAAGCTTTCTTCATCTGACTAGGAGGAGTCATGACTGTTGAGCGGTCACCGAGCGGAAGCTCGCTCATCGACATTCTCGATCGAGTACTGGACAAGGGAATTGTCATCGACGCGTGGGTTCGCGTGTCACTCGTGGGTATCGACCTTGTCACGGTTGAGGCGCGCATCGTTGTTGCGTCGATCGAGACGTATCTTAAATATTCTGAGGCCATTGGAATCACCCAACCCATGTCGCGTCCGCGTGAACTTGCTGCGGCGGACGAACTCGAACGCGTTCAGGTAGAGAACGCTGAGCTACGACGTCGTCTTGACCAGCTCGGCGCATGATGGACCTACGGTAACGCCACGGCGTGGTGACGCGAGCGATTGGCTGGAGTCACTGTTGGGCGCGGTAGCGGTATCCACCGATTTTGACTCAGCTGCAGGAGTGCTGCTCTCGCGCTTCTGTGCCGCGGCTGGGTCCAGCCGCGGCTATGTACTGCTGCTCGATCAACCGTCTGGCCAACTCGTGCCTGTCGTCCATCTTGGATACGACGGTGCCGATCTTCCCACGTCGCGGACGATCGATGACCTCACTGATCCGTTCGTGGTGGCGTTGCTCAGCATGCACGTCGTCAACTGTAGTCGGGGGATGCCGCGGTCGGGCGTATCCCGGAAGATGCGTCTAACGACGTTCCCGTTTCCGCAGCCACGTACGCCGAACGCGCTGCGGTTCATCGATGCCGTTAGCGCGGACCGGCTGCTCCGCGAGCCATGTGCCGTTCATCACTCCGATCTCGCCGACTCATGGGGATCTTCGCCTGATGGTGCTGCGTCTTCGCCATGTGGAGTGATCGTCCTCGAGACAGATGGCGTCTCGCCGTCCGTTGAAACTCTCGCTCTCGGGGCGCGTCTTGCGGGTCCGATCCTTTGCCGTATAGGTGCCGAAGACGCGCATAGTCACCGGGCAGAAGAACTCGCGGAGCAACGGACCGTCCTGACTTCGATCGTCAATTCGCTACCTGATCCGATCGTCATCATCAATGGTGAGCGGCAGATAGTGGTTCAGAACCAGCGCGCCGAGCACCTTCTCTCAACTCGGGAGCGT
Organism: Gemmatimonadaceae bacterium; assembly: GCA_039924865.1. Lineage (GTDB taxonomy): Bacteria > Gemmatimonadota > Gemmatimonadetes > Gemmatimonadales > Gemmatimonadaceae > Fen-1247. The sequence continues at coordinate 6,837 of JBDTAB010000071.1, forward strand.
GATTCCGAGGGACGGAGGCGTGCGGTAGAGATCAATAACCTGCTGCTCACTTCACACCTCTCGAACGACTCGCCGGCTTCGACTTCACACGCGGGTGAATCCCGCGAGTTGAACATGGTTGACCCGGATGACGGGACCGACCTCCTATTCGAAGTTCTGACGCAGTCGCTGGATGAAGACGACACCGCTGTGGTTTCGGTGCTGCGTGATGTGACCGATCTTCGCCGCGCTGCAGGTGAGTTGCAGCTTCAGGTTCAACGCGTGCGCCTCGCCGAGCACGAAGCGAAGCGGGAGAGTGATCGCCTCAATCTCATTCTGACGAACGTCGCCGATCCAATACTCGTTACGGATGACCGATCCAACATCATACTGATGAATCGGCAGGCCGAGTTGCTGTTCGGGTCTGCGACTTCAACCGTCGGATATGCAGCGGGTGACAGATCTGCGGCTGTTCGCTCCAATGATACAAAGTTTACTACCTTCATTTCGGATTTCAGCCTGAGTCCCGAGAGTTCGCGACGCGAGGCCATGGAACTGGAGCGACCAGGAGACGAACCTATAACGATCCCCATGGAAGTCCTTGCGGGCAAGATTATCGACAGGCGTGGAGAGCCTCTCGCGATCGTATCTGTGTTGCATGATCTCACAGAGCAGGCTGAGAACGAACGGTTGTATGAGGAATTGAAGAATTTCAGCAATGAATTGGAGGATCGTGTGCGTGCTGCGACAGCCGACCTTGGTGAGCAGAACGTGCGGCTCCAGTGGCAGTCGCGCGAATTGGAGAATGCAAACCGGCTCAAGTCGGAATTTCTGGCGAGCATGTCGCACGAATTGCGAACGCCCATCAACGCACTCATTGGTTACACCGCGCTCATGCTGGATCGCATCTACGGCGATCTGAATGAGCGGCAGGAAGAGGGACTGACTCGGATCCGTGCAGCCGCGCAGCATCTGCTCGCGCTGATCAACGACATTCTCGATCTCGCCAAGATCGAGGCTGGACGGATGCCGTTGCACCTGGAGGATACCGTTCTCCAGGAAGTCATCCGCGAGGCATCGGTGCAGGTTGATCCGCTGATCAAAAAGAAGCGGCTGGCGTATCGCTGGATCGGTCCGGACGAATCACTACACATGACCACGGATCGCACCAAGGTGAAGCAGATAATGCTGAACCTGCTGTCCAACGCGGTGAAGTTCACTCATGCGGGGACGATTACTCTGTCTGCCTCGGCCGAAGGGGCATTTGTCCGGCTGGACGTCGCTGACACCGGCATAGGAATCCGCAAAGAGGATCTCTCGTCAATCTGGGATGATTTCCGGCAGGTAGACCAGTCTCGAACGAGGGAGTTCGGGGGGACTGGGCTGGGGCTCAGCATCACCAGAAAACTCACAGGTGCCCTCGGCGGCCGGGTTGCGCTTACGAGTCAGTATGGCACTGGGTCGACGTTCACCGTTTACCTGCCGCTCCACTCGGAGCCGCATCGGGAGCGAGACGGCTGAGTCTCCAACGGTATCTGTGATGCATCGAACTCTCCCTATGGACGAAGGTACTGTATCATGTGTTTATCCGTCCAATTTCCTACGTTGACAGACCCGAACTGGCACGTAGATTAACAACACGCCCCGCCGCGCCAGACGGGGCGTTTTTGTGTTTAAGAGGTCGACATGTTTGATGCGAAAACGCGCACTGTTGTCGTAGTTGGAGCGCAGTGGGGCGACGAAGGAAAAGGAAAGCTGGTGGACGTGCTCTCTGAGCGCGCCGACTGGGTCGTACGCTATCAGGGCGGCGCCAACGCTGGTCACACGGTTGACCTCGGTGAGACGTCGTTCGTGCTGCATCAGATCCCGAGCGGGATTCTGCATCCCGGAGTCAGGTGTGCCATCGGCAATGGCGTCGTACTCGATCCCGAAACTCTGTTCACCGAGATCGACGAGCTGATAGCCGATGGTATCGATGTGGAGGGCCGGCTATATGTTAGCGACCGCGCACATCTGGTTCTCCCATACCACAAGCTCGTGGACTCCAGCAGCGCTGCGAGCCGGGCAATTGGCACGACGGGTCGCGGCATTGGGCCTGCCTACGAGGACAAGATCGCGCGCCGCGGCGTTAGGGTGCTCGATCTTCGCCATCCAGCCACGCTGCGCCCGATCATCGACGCCGGTGTAGCGCACGCGAACGCGCAGCTTACCGCGTGGCGCGTAGCAGAGCGCGCGTCGGTGGACGATACGATCGCGCTTCTCGAGCGCCTCGCGCCGCGGCTGCTCTCGCTGGCCGAAGATGTTGGACTCGCGATCCATCGTGCGCAACGAAGCAGTGCGGCGGTACTTCTTGAAGGCGCGCAAGGCTCGTTGCTGGACGTGGACCATGGCACCTATCCGTTTGTCACTTCGAGTACAACGACGTCTGGCGGAGCCGCCGTGGGCGTTGGCATTGCGCCGCGCTCGCTGGACCGCTGTCTCGGTGTAGTGAAAGCGTACACGACCCGCGTGGGGCAGGGGCCGCTTCCAACGGAACTTGCAGAACCACTGCAGTCACATATGCGCAAGCTTGGCAACGAGTTTGGAGCAACCACCGGGCGTGCGAGACGATGTGGCTGGTTCGACGCGGTGGTCGTGCGCTATGCAGTTCGAGTAAACGGTTTGACGGATCTCGCGGTAACCAAGCTCGATGTCCTGGACACACTCGATGAGATAAAGCTGTGCACCGCATATCGCGTAGACGAGGATGTATTCACCGAGTTTCCGGGCGATCTTACGATGCTTGAACACGCCGAACCCGTGTACGAGACATTCGACGGATGGAAGTCGTCCACCGCCGACGCACGCAAACTATCCGACCTTCCCGCCGCCGCTCGCGCATATCTCACGCGCATCGAAGCGCTGGTGGAAGCGCCGATCACATACGTCAGCGTCGGGACTCGGCGCGACCAGATAATCGGACTTTAACGAATGAACTATCCGGACGTGATGGATAAGCTCGTGTCTCTCTCAAAGCGGCGCGGCTACATCTTTCAGTCATCCGAAATTTACGGCGGCACGGGTTCGGTGTGGGATTACGGCCCGCTTGGTGTCGAGTTGAAAAAAAACATCAAGGATTGCTGGTGGCATGCGATGGTGCGGTCGCGCGATGACGTTGAAGGGCTTGACGCTGCGATTCTCATGAATCCGCGCGTATGGGAAGCGAGCGGGCACGTATCTGGATTCGTTGACCCGCTCGTTGATTGCAAAGCGTGCAAGGGTCGTTTTCGCGCTGATAAACTCCAGGACGCGCGCTGCCTACGCAAGCCGAGCAAGCACCCTGGGGAATTCGTCGACTGCGACCTCACGGAACCGCGTCAGTTCAACCTGATGTTCAAGACTTTCATGGGCGCTGTTGAGGAAAGTGCCGCGCCGACCTATCTCCGCCCCGAGACCGCGCAGGGCATCTTCGTCAATTTTCTGAATGTGCAGCAGTCAATGCGGCAGAAGATTCCATTCGGCATCGCGCAGATTGGCAAGGCATTCCGAAACGAGATCACGCCCGGCAACTTCATCTTTCGCACTCGCGAATTCGAGCAGATGGAGATGCAGTTTTTTGTTGATCCTGACAAGGCCTCCGAATGGTTCGATTACTGGAAGGCGCATCGCATGGCGTGGCATCTTTCGCTCGGACTAGACGAAGCGCGATTGCAATATCATCAACATAGTCCTGCTGAGCTGGCGCACTACGCCAAGGCCGCCTTCGATGTGGAATTTGATTTTGGTGGCACACTTGGATTCCAGGAAATAGAAGGAATACACAATCGTGGCGATTTCGATCTCAAGCAGCACACGGAGTTTTCAGGCAGGAAACTGGAATATTTCGATCAGGCAAACAATCGCCGTTACATACCCTGGGTGGTTGAGACTTCGGTCGGAGCCGATCGAGTGACGCTCGCTGTTCTGGTCAACGCATACAGAGAGGAGAGCGTTCCGGGCGAGGAGGAAGGGCGCGTCGTACTGGGCCTGGATCCGGCGCTGGCGCCAATCAAGGCCGCGATATTCCCGCTCACCAAGAAGGACGGCCAGCCGGAAATGGCGCATGCAATTGCGAACGATCTGCGCCGCCACTTTCCCGTTGACTACGATGAGTCCGGCAGCATCGGCAAGCGGTATCGACGACAGGATGAGGTCGGCACGCCGTTCTGCGTTACCGTGGACAGCGAATCTGCCTCGGACAATGCAGTTACTGTTCGTGATCGCGATACACTGGCGCAGGATCGCGTCGGTGCCGGTGACGTAGCGCGATACATTTCCGACCGGCTTGAACGGTGAACCTCGATCGTCTGAGGCAGCGTGCGCAAGCATTCACCGAGGACGTATCGCGAGAGGGATACCTCGCCTATTCGGGGCAAAAGCAAGAAGCGGCGTTGCAGGTAATCTACGCGCGCTATGCGGATCTGTTCAGCGAGGACATCCTGGCATCGTGCCTGGAACGATTCCAGAACGCTCCGGCCGGTTCGGAAGATGCGCGTGCGGCTCGCATGATGCTCGAGTGGCAGGTGGAATCGCGTATCGGACGCCAGCTGGCCAGCATCGACGAACGTGAGGTCACTCTCGAGGCCGAAGCAATCGTTCGGGTTAGCGGTAGTCGCCTCATTCCGTATCAGCGCGCGACGATCGAGATCGCAAACAGCGCGAATTCTGCCGAGCGCGACGCAATTGATGTTGCGCGCGCTCGAGTCGTTGCGGACAAGTTTTCGCCGCTGCGCATCGAGCGACTTGAACGCGAGCGAGAGGTCGTCGACAAACTGGGCATTGCGCCGAGCTACAATGCGACATTCGAAGCAGTCAGCGGCATTGCGCTAAATGATCTGGCCAGAGAATGTACGCAGTTCCTCGCCGACACACGCGACATGTGGTACTCCGTGCTGGACGAACATCTCGCGGCGTTTGGTGTGCGTCCGGGCCAGGCGACGCGCGCTGACTCGCTGGCGCTGTTCCGCCTAAGGCAGTTCGACGAAGCATTCCCGCAGTCCCAGATGGAGAGTGCCATTCGCCGCAATGTCCTTGAGATGGGGCTCGATCCCACCGCAGCTGATCATATTACGTTTGACCTTGGCGATCGGCCTGGGAAGCGACCGCGTGCATTCTGTTCGCCGGTACGCGTGCCCGAAGAAGTGTATCTCGTGTTGCGACCGCATGGCGGACAGTCGGACTATGGGACGTTTCTCCATGAACTCGGTCACGCGCTCCATTTTGGAAATATTCGCGCGGATTATCCATTCGAATATCGTTGGCTCGGCGACAATTCGATCACCGAAGGGTACGCAATGCTCTTCGACCATCGAATGCAGGAAGCCGATTGGCTGTTGCGGTACACCGGCCTCGACCGACCGCGATGCCAGGAGTATCTCCGCCTTGCAGGGTTCGAGGAACTGCACTTTGTCCGACGGTACTGTGCAAAGCTTCTGTACGAAGTCCAACTGTACAGCGGACATATAAGTTGGGAGTCGTTGTCGGATCTGTACGTCGAGACGCTTGCCGACGCCACCGGTTTCCGATATCGGGGAGCGGACGCCTTCATCGACCTGGATTCGCGGTTCTACTCGTCCCGGTATCTCCGCGCGTGGCAGCTTCAGGCGCTGCTGGATGAGGGGCTCGTGAATCGGTTCAACGAGGACTGGTGGCGAAATCCGGCCGCCGGTCCCTGGATCGCCGGTGAACTCATGGCCGAGGGTCAGCGCGAATCGGTGAACGAACTCGCGCGCCGCGTCGTCTCCACCGACGTTTCCTTCGGCCCGCTCAAGCGGAAGATCGAGTCGCTGCTCGAAGCGTGAGTGCGCTGCCGGTGCCAGTTCCGGCTGAGGGACCGCGCTTGGATTAATACCGCGAAAAACTCGCGCTCATTACATTTAGCCTCATGGCGCAAACAGATAGAACCCTTCAGGAGACCGCGACTTCGCTCTCCCCCGCCGAGGTGCTTGCCGCGGCCAAGCGCTTTTTCGCGCGACGGAATTCGATCTATACCGC
>JBDTAB010000072.1:0-3172 GCA_039924865.1 Gemmatimonadaceae bacterium
GTATCAGCGGTGTCGCACGTGATATCGAACTACGCCAACACGCTCGGCGAGACTCGGCTCTTTTGATGATTCGCGAGAAGACCGACCAGCTTCCAGCACAGACCGATCGCATCGTTGCAGCTGCAGCCAATGCTGTCGCCAGCGCATGGGTAGCGAAGGCAACGGCCGCCGCTGCATCTGCGGCAGCTCGCGCTGCAATCATTCGTGAAGCTGGTGTCGCGCTTGATGCCGTGCGGCTGGTAGTGGATGGGTCTGCGGGCGTGCGGCCTGCCGACACCGAAATGTCTGGCAGAGCGACAACATCCTCGGACCGTCGAATGCCACCCATGTTCGACGCTGCATTCCTGAACGAACTGCCAGATCTGTCGCCGCCGCGCTTAGTGACTGCGCCGCGGCATATTCTGGCCGAACGCCGACTCTCCGACATTCGCGCGCCACTCCGCGATGACCTCGATAGATATGCGGCTCGCCTGTACGCGTGGGGACAACAGGCACTCATGGAGATGCCTGACGAGGCTTCAGCTGCGGAATCCGGGATTGGTGTATCGGGGCCAAGTGCCGCCGCGGGGACGAACGCTTCTCCCGAGACTGCGATACTTGCGGATATCGACGCGCTGATCGACTTGCCGACTGTGAGCTACCAATCCGTTAGCGATGACAGCCTTGGGTGTTGAGTGCGCCGATTATTTCCAGTGCGGTGGCGCCTCTTCCTTCGGCCCGTAGCTGGTTGCGTGATTCGATTCAGCCGCCGCGCGCGGGACGGATCCGGTAAAGAGTAGATCAGCCAGGACTGCCACTGCGTCGGGATCGATATCATGTGATCCGAGAGCAGCGACTGCCTCATCTATGGGATATTCAACCCGCTCGAGCTTGCATACGCCATCTTCGATCAGCAGGAAAGCGGCACGCGGATCCCCGTCCTTCGGTTGACCGACGCTCCCCGGGTTCACCACTTCGGAATGTGCTACTCGCAGTGAAAACTGGAGATGGGTGTGACCAACAACGAGGACATCGACTTCCAACCCGCTCAGCTCGACTGCCCATCGACCTGGATCCGGACCGATGTACTCGTACAGAGGATCCGACGGAGCTGCGTGCACGAACGCGAACTTCCTGCCGTCAATTTCCCGTACGGCCCAACGCGGAAGATTCTTGAGATACGCTAACTGCTCGTCGTTCAACTGCGACCAGGTAAGGGGGCCAACCGCGTCAGAGAGCCAACGAAAGTCGGGCCGGCAACCAGCTGCCACGTTGGCGCCATACGCGCGATCATGATTCCCCTGTATTGCGATTGACGCGTTTTCTGATACCCACCGTACGCACTCGGCTGGGAACGGCCCATAACCGACAAGATCGCCAAGAGCGATGACAGTATCGACCGATGCAAGGGTAGAATCGATCACGGCCTGGAGTGCCGGCCAGTTTCCATGTATGTCGGAGACGACAAGTGTTCTCGTGCTAGCTCCCCGTTGACTGACGTATCGCGGACATGTCGGGATGCCTGCGCCTCAACGACGTTGCCCGGGTCCAGACACTCTGGGGTGCACAGAGCGTTCCGTACGTGTGAAACCACTGCGATCCACAGCCGCACGGCGACAATGAAAAGCGTGCATCGGGTGTTTTTCGCCGGCAGTCGGCCCACGCTATTCCGTACGGAGCGCTAGCAGGATCTGACGTACGCGGGCCCCGCTTTTGCCCGGAATAGCTATCTCTTCAGGCCACGCCATGTACGCGCGGTCGCATCAAGCGGAGGCGGAAAATGACAACGGCAGCACCTTTTGGTTTACTGGACGTTCAGGAGCTCCGGCGCGATTGGGGATGGTTCATGGCGCTTGGAGTTCTGCTCATCATCGTCGGCGTGCTGGCGATTGGAAGTGCTTTCGTCGCAACGCTCGTATCGGTGTTGTTCCTTGGATGGCTGCTCATAATCGGCGGCATCCTGCAGCTCTTCTCCGCATTCAGGATGCGGGCACAGCGACACCTGTTCCTGGAGCTTCTATTCGGGCTTCTGTCGCTGGTAGTCGGCATCATGCTCATTGCGAGACCTGCCGCTGGCGCAGTGACGGTTACCCTCGTGCTCTCCATCTACTTCATCGTGAGTGGCGCCTTTCACATCGGCGCGTCACTGGGCGTACGCTACCCCAACTGGGGTTGGCACCTGTTTTCCGGAATTGTCACGTTCGTCCTCGGCGTGATCCTCTGGTGGCGGTTGCCTCTTGTAGCGTTCTGGTTTCTGGGATTCGCGGTGGGACTGGACATGCTCCTACACGGCTGGTCGTGGGTCATGCTTTCATTCATGGCCAGGAAGGTGCCAGCCACAACTTGATGAAAGCATATGTGCGGACCAGCTCGCAAGATCAGAACGTCGAGCTGGCCGACATGCCGATCCCCGAAATCGCCGCGGACGAAGTTCTGGTAAGTGTGCAGGCGTTTGGTGTCGGTATTCACGATCGATTCTTCATTCCAGCTGACGCGAAATTCCCGTACACGATTGGCACAGAAGCATCCGGCATTGTCACGGACCGGGGGCGTGATGTTACGCGATTCAATACTCGGGACCGAGTCATGCTGACGAGCGTGTTGCAGCCGAAAGGCGGCTGCTGGGCGGAGTACGTTGCCGTGCCACAGTCCCGGCTCATCCCGCTGCCCGCCAAAATGGAGTTCGCGGCCGGCGCCGCCATTCCAATTGCAGGCGGGACAGCCTTGGCGAGCATGCGCGCACTCGACCTGAGCGCGGGTGACACGTTGTTTGTAGCTGGGGCGTCCGGCGCGATCGGCACTCTGGTTATTCAGCTCGCGGCACAACAAGGGATCCACGTCGCCGGATCGGCGTCGAGAAAGAATCACGATTACATGCTATCTCTCGGCGCCGAGAAAGTCGTGGATTACACAGAGCCGAATTGGAAAGAGTCCATTATTCACTGGCAGCCAGGCGGCGTAACGGCTGCGCTCGCCATTCAGCCCGGGACTGTCGCCGACAGTGTGGATGTTGTAAAGGACGGCGGCAAAGTGGTAACTGTTTCTGGCGATCGGGCTGAGTCGAAGCGCAACATCTCAGTCTTTCAGTTCCAGCATCAAGCAGACCCTGAACAACAAGCGCTCGTCAAATTGGTATCAGACATCGCGACCGGGCGTATACGGTTGATCATCGAGCACGTCTACCCGTTCGAGC
>JBDTAB010000073.1:0-3814 GCA_039924865.1 Gemmatimonadaceae bacterium
TTGTACGTGCCGAGAATGGCAGGCGGAGTTTCAATCTGAGTATCACCGATCGAGTCGGAGGATATCTGCATCATTGGAAGCGTCATCGTCGTCACTTCGCGCCTACCATTGCGAGCGTTATGAATGTGCCACACTCTGCGTCGCCGAGCGCGGCAAGATCAGCTATTCGTACCTGTTGAACTCCGCCGGCAAGAGCTGCGTGCGCGGCCTCCAGCTTCGCAGCCATTCCTCCTGCTGCCACTCCTGACGCGATCATCGAACGCGCCTCGTCCATGTCCAGCTCATCGATCACACGCCCGGTCGAGTCCAGCACACCTTGAACGTCAGCCACCAGCAGCAACTCGTCGGCGCCGAGGGCGACTGCAATTGCGGCAGCAGCGTCATCGCCGTTCACGTTGAGTGCCGTGCCGGGTGTTTCAATACTCGATGCAAGTGGTGAAATGACGGGAAGCAGACCTGCAAGCCACAGCACTTCCACCAGTGAAGCGTTTATGCTCACCGGCATTCCGACGAACCCGAACTCCGCGATGCCGAGCGGTTTTGCGGCGATCAACGACGCGTCCTCGCCGGAGAGCCCGATGGCTGGAGCGCCTGCAGCGCTCAGTTGTGAGACGAGCCGCTTGTTGATCGCACCCGACAGCACCATGCGGATGATCTCCAGATTTTCCGCAGTAGTTACGCGCCGCCCGCCCGCGAACTTCGGCTCCCCGCCGAGCTTGCGCTGCAATGCGGAGATCTCATCGCCGCCACCGTGCACGATGCACATTGCGCCGCTTTCATTCCATGCGGATGCAACGCTGGTCGCGAGCGAATCCGCGGACTGTGCTCGGCCGCCGAGTTTGATGACACGCTTTGCCGGTCGCTTCACGCCGGGAGCCCTGAGGCTTCGGGGATGCCGAACATGACGTTGGCATTCTGGATCGCCTGACCCGCAGCGCCTTTCATGAGATTGTCGATGGCCGCGACGATTATGAGTGTCGGTTGGCGAACGTTGGCAGCATGGACCACACTGAGGCGGACCACGTTACGGCGAACAACATCGCGCAACGACGGCATGGTGTCGCTGATCTCGATGAACGGCTCGTCGATGTATGTATCTTCCCAGAGCGACAGCGGATGCGCGAACTGTTCTGTTACCGGAACCGTGATCGTTGCGAGGATCCCGCGCGCTACGGGAAGCAGGTGCGGCGTGAATAAAATGTCGTTGTCGCCACCCAAGCCGTTGATCATCGCACGCATCTCGTTGATGTGGCGATGCTGATTCCCCACGGAGTACGCGCGGAAATCCTCAGCGATCTCGGCGAACATAAGCTCGGGCTTGGGCGTGAAGCCCGCCCCCGTAACCCCGCTGGCCGCGCTGACGTTGATCGTTGCGCCAGGCACGATGAGTGAGCGCGCCAGCAACGGTGCGAGCGCGATGAGTACTGCCGTCGGATAGCAGCCCGGATTGGCGACTACCTCGGCGCCGAACAGCTCCGGACGCGTGATCTCGGTGAGACCGTACGGGACCGTAGTCGCGGCCGACGAGACCGGCAGAGTTCCGTTGCCAGGTCTCAGGTCAGCCGACAGATCGACCACCCTGGCTCCAGCAGACGCCGCGGCCTGTACCCATCTCGCCGAGCTGCCGTGCGGCAACGCCGAAAACACGAGGTCGGCGGCGTCCAGGTGGGCGTCGTCGGTGGGAATCAGGGTGACGGAACGGCCACCGGCACGAATGGACTCACCCGCCCTTGAATTGGCAGAAGCGAAGCCCAACTCCATGGCCGGATGCCTGGCCACGAGTTCGCAGAGCTCCCTACCAGCGTAGCCAGAAGCTCCCAGTACGCCGACTGTAATTTTATTCACCGAGAATGTATAAACAGTCAAACGAGCTGTCGCAATGGGCACTTGGCCATCCGTCTCGGACGCCACCGTCATCCCCGCGCCCCCACCGTCATTCCCGCGCCCCCACCGTCATTCCCGCGCCCCCACCGTCATCCCCGCGAAAGCGGGGACCCATGTTATCGACCGTAAGGCCTGGCCGAATCCCGGGAGCGGGTCGGCAGCAGATGGGTTCCCGCTGTCGCGGGAATGACGGACGGGTTCCCGATTCCGCTGGAATGACGAAGGGCGGCCAAACCTCCAGGCCGCTCTTTGTCGTTTAATTAGTACGGTATCGCTACTTAATGTAGAACCCGATGCCTCGTAAGCCTCCCAAACCCGTCTATGGTTTCGGCTTCGGCTGGAGCGCCTTGAGCGCGATTGTGGCATCCCTGTTACGCGGGTTCAGCGACAGTGCCTTTTCGTAACTCTTGATCGCCGTCGCAGTGTCGCCCGATGCGAGTTCGCCGTGCGCGAGTTGACTCCACGCCTCACTCGACGTGGGCGAGAATTCAAGATTCAGGAGGTAGAACTTGAGTGCATCCGACGTGCGGCTTCGCTCCTGCAACGTATTTCCAACCTCGCCAAGAGGTGCGGGGCCAAAATCGTATGACGCGCGACCGTAGTAGTGCTGGCGCAGACCGCGATACAGGGCGATTGCGGAATCGGTCCCAGCTGAGTTGTACGCCGTGAGAATCACCTGCTCCAGAGGGCGCGGCTCCGCAATTCCGCGATGACACGTCTCGCACGATACAACGATCGGCGGCTGCAGCCTCGTTGGCAGCCTGGTCAGATACTCGTTGTTGATTGCGGCCACCATGCGCAGCATGGTTCGCGCCTTGATCTTGGTCTGCTTTACATCCAACGAGAAATCGCGTTTAGTCCCGGGTTCATCGCCGGTCTGGTGGCAGAAGTCGCATCCAACTCCCAGCGCTCGCGTGAATGTTTCCATCGTGTCGATCAGCGCGCTGCGCGGGATGTTCTTCGGGAAATATTTCAGATTCTTTAGCGGTTCGGGCTGCCTCGACGGTCCCTGATTCTGCGCACCGATTGCGAACACGGGGAAAACGATGGCTGCAGCAGCAACGATAGTAAGAATCCGATTGCGTTTCATGGATCAGCAGGGTGATTGTGGCAACACCGGCAAGACAGCGAGCAAACCAGGTTCGGTTTCAACATGCCGAAAAGGCACGAACAACGAGAGGGGAACCCTCAGGCACCCTCTCGGAGTCTACGCAATCGAACCAAACTCCGCTGCGCGACTCATCCGAACCATTATGAACGGGGCACTGGTACTCCGCTCAGGCAGCTTGACCGCACGATTCCCGAAGCCTACCTTCGCCCCTCTGAGGAGGAGTTACCATGAATCGAATGACGTTGGCCAGTTCAGTTCTGCACGATCGCAGACCGATCGCATTTTTTATCATGTCCGTGATGGCCTTTGGCTTGAACCCAGCCATCAGCCAGCATGCGGTCGCGAGCGCTCAGGCAGCGCATACGTCGGGACTCCACTTCGATATCTCGTTCCCGGCTTCGGTCTCGAATGAGAAACAGGACGGTCACATAATCCTTGTCGTATCTCGCGACACGAGCAGCGAGCCTCGATTTCAATACCAGGTCTATTCTCCCGATGTGCAACCAGGCTTCGGACTCGATGTCGATGCACTCGCGCCCGGGCAGACGGCAGTCATTGATTCAAAAGTATTCGGCTGGCCGCTGAACAGTGTCGCTGATATTCCCGCCGGCAATTATCGCGTTCAGGCAATCCTGAATCGCTACGAGACGTTCCACCGCGCCGACGGACACACCATCAAGCTCGCTCCAGACAAGGGCGAGGGCCAGCACTGGTTCAGCAAGCCCGGCAACTTCTACAGTGAGCCGATGCGTGTGCATATCGATCCGTCTTCAGGACAAACGGTGCGCATCAGCCTGAACAAGGTCATCGCGCCGATTC
>JBDTAB010000074.1:0-18022 GCA_039924865.1 Gemmatimonadaceae bacterium
GCAGCGAGCGCGCCGCTGACGGCGAAAACGGAGACGCCGACGAAGTCGAGCACAGCGGGGAGAGTCATATGGATGTGATCGTGGTGCTGGGTCCGGAATCGATGAGAGAGGCTGCTACACGCTCACTTGGTAACTGTCGCGCAGTATCCTCATATGATGCTCAAGGTGCCCCGCAATGATGTACGCGAGGGCTCTTGCGCTTACGGGAAATCCGCTCGCCGTTCCCATCCGCGGCCATGCGGCATCGTCGATCTGTGCCATCAACGACAGTGTCGCCGCGCGCGTCGTTTTGAAGCCATCGATCAACGTCGTAATCGGCAATGCGTCAAAATGTGCGGCTTCTACATAAGGCTGTTGATCGAACCCTGCGAGTGGTGTCGCGTCTCCGCGCGCGACTCGCAGCATTCGATACGCGAACACGCGCTCCGCATCCGTTATGTGCCCGATTACTTCCTTGACGCTCCACTTGTCGGGACCATAACGATATTTCGCCTTCACATCGCTCAGCGAGCTCAACGAATCGAGCGCGCCTGCCTGCGACAAAAGGAGAGCGGTGATGTCCTGGTCAGCAATCAGGCCGATGTATGTACCGTAGTATCGCGCATATTCTGATGCTTCTACGCGAAGGGGTGATGTCTTCTGCATTTGGATATTGCGGGAGGTAGTGAGAGGACTGGTTACCGAGCATCGAGCAGTGCTCGGAGTCTGATCTCTCCGAGCAGTTCAGCCCAGAAATCTATCAGCCAGTTGTTCGAGACGATCGTCACGCTCGGCGACAGCGCGCTCGCGAATTTTGCGCACGTGCTCACGCAGCTTCGGCTCCCCCCAGTAATACCCCGTGGCCTGTTCCGCACTCGCGGTCTCACCGGCCCGCGCGGCTTCCAACAGCGCGGCTGCGGCCGCGGCGTCGAATGCTGGATCATCGCGTGGCGGAAGCGCGTAATCTCGACGTGGAACCGAACCGCCCGCGTCCTCGTTAACGAATGCTCGCGACATTTGAGCTCAATCCCATAGTGCAACCATGTGTGCCATCCAATTCCAGTGGACTCGAAAGGCGTACCGCCGAATGCGTATGACGATTGCTCTTGTTCAGTACGCTATTGTAAGAGCCGGCTCAGTCCTTCAGGAAGTAATTGACGGTCGAGACCACACGGATCGTCTTCGCGACCTGACTTTCCTGCGTAATCCCCTGTGCCTGGTCCCGCGGCAATATCTCGAAAACGCCCTGGTTCGCGGTCATGATGCCGCCGAGGGAGCTTTTGGAATCGCGGGCGAACTGTTCGGCGGCTTCACGTGCGCGTGAGGTTGCTTCGCCGATCATCGCCGGCTTGAGTTTGTTTAGGTCGGTGAACACAAAGTTCGGTCCGCCAGCGCCGTACTCGCCACCAGACGAGAGGACCACGCCCGAACCCACCAATTCCGCCACGTGCTGGCTCGCTGCGAGAACTCGCTCTGGATCGTTTGACCTGACAACCACCGCCTGTCGAATTACATAACGTTGCGGAGCATTGTTGCCGCCGCCGTACTGGTTCGCAAATGCGTCGGACACCTCGAAATTCGCGAGTGTCGCACCGGTCGTGTCGATTTTTTGAGCTGCGAGGAATTGCATGATCTTCTGCACGCTCGCTTCCAGTTTCGCGTGCGCGACGGTCAGATCATTGTCCGCCGCAACCACCCTTAGCGGCCAGATCGCCAGATCGGCGGTGACTTCGCGTTCCGCCACTCCTTTTACAGTTACGTACCTGTCCGCCGACCTGCCGCGCTCGAATCCGATTCCCACGAATAATCCGGCAATTGCAATACCCAAAGCCGCGATTATCGCCGCGGTTGTACTCTGCTGAATCCTCATCGAGCGCGCCTCCAACGTTGCTATTGAATCCTGCTTGGTGAGACGTCTCGCCTCTACCGGCTCCTTCCTGTGCTACCACCGCGGTTCGGCCGCTTCTGTCCGCCACCTGACCGCGGTTGGTTCGTACCCGGTACGCCCGGCTTTGTGGGTCGCGCCGGACGTCCCGATTGCCCTGATGCCGCGCGACCCGACTCTCCGCTACGCGAGGAACGTTCAGTCCGTCCGCCGGACGAAGTCGAACTCGAAGCGCCACCACGACGCGCTACCTTTGCGGCAGCACGCGACCGATCTTCGGCTTTTTTGGCACGGATTGCGGCTATTCGCTCACCGCGAGGAATCTCGAGCTTCTGTTCGGGACGTGCGTTGTAATCAAAGTCCGGAACAGTCACGCGTGCAAGCCGCTTGCCGACGGCCTTCTCAATGTTGCGGATGTCTCCTTCTTCATCCGGCGCGACGAACGTGAACGCATCGCCCGTCGCATCTGCACGACCGGTCCGGCCCACGCGGTGGATGTAGTCTTCCGGCACGAGTGGAACGTCGAAGTTCACAACGTAGCCAAGATCTTCAACATCGATTCCTCGTGCGGCAATATCCGTCGCGACGAGCACCTGGAAGCTGCCGTGCTTGAATCCAGCGAGCGCGGCGGTGCGTTGCGTCTGCGACCGATTTCCGTGGATACGATCGGCATTGACACCGTTGCGCACCAGAAAGTCAGCCAGTCGGTTGGCCCGGTGCTTGGTGCGCGTGAAAACCAGCGCCTGCTTCATATCCCCGCTACTGAGGAGCTTGAGGAAAAGCGCCGCCTTCAGCTCCTGCGATACTGGATAAACCGCTTGTGTGATTCCGGTCGGCGGAGCTGAATTTCGGTCGATGCGAATGGTGGCGGGATTGCTCAGCATCTCACGCGTGAGCGTGACGATTGGCGCTGGCATCGTTGCGCTGAAGAAAAGCGTCTGCCGCTTCGCGGGGAGGAATCTCAGAAGCTTCCGGATCTCCGGGAGAAAGCCCATGTCCAGCATGCGATCGGCTTCGTCCAGTACCAGAAACTCGAGCTTGTCCAGTTTGGCGTAGGGATGCCGCAGATGGTCGAGCAAGCGACCAGGAGTAGCCACGAGCACGTCGACACCAGTGCGGAACGCGTGCTCTTGTGGCGACATGCCAACACCGCCAAAGATGGAGGCACTGGTGATTGGCGTATGCACGGCGATCTCGTTGAGATGTTCCGTGATCTGCGCGGCGAGCTCGCGAGTCGGCGTGACTATCAGTGCGCGAGTGGTACCGCGCGGACGGGGAATCAGCTTGTGAAGAATCGGGAGAAGAAAGGCGGCCGTCTTGCCACTGCCCGTCGCTGCGCAGGCAAGGACATCGCGTCCTTCCATTGCTGGCGGTATGGAATCGACCTGGATGGGAGTCGGGCGAACGAAGCCCAGTTCCTTGAGTCCCTTCAGTAGGTTGGCGTCGAGCTTGAAACTGCTAAATGACACGCGTGGTCCGGTTTTGAGACAATCCTGAAAGTTAGTGGATCGCAGGAGCGAGCCGCTAAACGGTTGATTACGGCCATGGCCTTATGGGCCATCGCGGCTCCGGCCAATCTGGCAAATTGGCATGGGGCGTGCTTTGGCGTAACTTCGATGATGAACAGGCCTGCCCAATGAACATGGACGAATCCGAAACTCGCGCCAAAGTCGAGGTTCTGGCCGATCTCGAGGAGATTGTCCACGAGCTCATGGTGGCTCATGAGTCAAAGCGGATCCTGTGGTTCCCGAGCGAACTGCTGTCTGCCGAGCCGGATACGGATCCGGACCACCACATTCGTCAACTGCGTCGCCGAGCCGAGGGCATCGAAACACCGGCACGCGTTGCACTCGCCCTCAATCTCCTGACGGAAGAAGGCCTCCCGCACTTCCACCGGCTACTCGCGGCCTATCTTGGCGGCGACACCTTCTGGTCCAAATGGACCAACCTGTGGACGGCCGAGGAAGATCGGCACGGCGCGGTGCTCCACGATTACTCGCGCGACAGTCTGGTGCTCAACAATCCCGTAGTTGAGAAGATGCAGTTCGAGTATCTCAAGGCGGGCTTCGAGCCATCCTGGGACAAGGATCCGTATCGGGTCTTCGTGTACACCACGCTGCAGGAGCGCGCCACGCAGGTGAGCCACGCAAACACCGGCAAACTCGCCAGCACGCACGAGCCGATGATTGGTACCGTCCTCGCCAACGTTGCGAAGGAAGAGGCTCGTCATTACGTCTTCTATCGAAACGTATTCGACGAGGTACTGAAGCGTGATCCAAATCGCGCACTCGAATCCGCTGCCGCGATCATGCCGTCAATCGACATGCCTGGCGTAAACATGCCGAATTTCCGTGAGATGGCGGATGTCATTCGTCGCGCCGGAATCTACGGGCCGCGCGACTATCTGCGTATCGTCGAGGAGCAGATCAAATACTGGGCGATCGACGCGATCGAGGGTCTGAATGAACTCGGCAAGAAGGCGCAGGAGCGAATCATGTCGATCCCGGGGCGCCTCGAGCGCGTTGCCGACGTGATGGAAACCCGGAGCCGTGCCAAGACCTTCTCTTTTGCTGTTGCGTTCGCGCGCGAATTCGACATGGAGTAGGACGAATCGGTCAACCGGTTCTTACCGCTCGCGAACTACAAAAATCGAATACGGCGGCAGTACCAGCTTCGCACCCGCGGCAAGCGGCCCCTCGCGTGGCTCGGTGTTCGGCTTTGCATAACCTTTTTCGCCGTTCTGGTGCCAGGTGTACTCTGAACGCGAAAATCGCCACGCGCTGAGCGCAGGCGCTCGCGATGACTCCGTGTCGCCGATGCCATGAAGATCGACGGTCCAGGATTGGTTGGGAGAGCGATTGATTATCAGCATTGCGACGCGCCCGTCGGGGCGACGCACCGAATAGGCACTTAGCGGATGCTTCGATCCCGTTGATGGATCGATCGATGTCGCGAGCAATGTATGTGGGCCACCCGCTGAATCGGCCCATAGCGTCGTGAGCATCCGCGCCGAATAGTATGTTGCGTTTTTTGCTCTGATGTGGCGCGAATCATTGGCCAGAAACAGCGTATTGTCACCCCAGCTGTTGCACCGCGGATTTCTATCCAGGTTGCTGGGCTCCGTTCCGTAAAAGAATGCGCCAGCGCCGCCACCGGTGAGAAATTCAGCCACCGCCTCGGTGTTCAGTATCGCGCCGGGAAGACTCATCTCCGATTTGGTGGAGAATGCCGAGTAGCCGTACTCCGTCATGAGCAACGGCACGTCGCGGTGAACACCATCACTCCGAAACTGCGTGATGATGTCATGCATAAGCTCCCGGACTTGCGCGAGCTGCGGCGCGGTGGACGTGCACGCTTCGTCGTACGGGTAGAATTCAAATGAAACGAATGCGAGGTCCCTCAAGTGACCGTGCGCGCCGAGTGCGCCGCGGAAATGGTCGAACCACGATCTCTGGTCGGTCGTACCAACCTTCCATGACATCATCACTTTTGTAATTCCGTCCTGCAGCGACGGGCCTCCGAGTTCAATATCCGGCTCGGCTGCTCGCAGCGAGTCGGCAGCCTGGATGTAGAGCGCAGCGAAATCATCTGGCGAAACGAATTGCCCGTCTGGCTCCTCACCAAGCTCCAGGCGAGGCACGCTGTAGTGGCGCTGGCGCACGTAGCGCAACAGCGCCGCAGCATTCGCAGGCGTGTCGTACAACACCCCAACCGGCGTCAGCATCGGGAGATCGCGTGTAATGCCACTCGAGAACATGAGATCGATGCCTGGCTGCTCGGTGTCGGAGTCGCGATCGCTCGCGCGGTGCCATGGGTCGGTGCTCGACGCATATGTCCGCGTCTGCTTCGCGGCCTTGAGCGAATGATGAGTGATATCGCGGAAAACGCCGTTGGCCATTGTGCCAACCGAAATCTCGCGAATCGCGAAACCCACAGAATCGCGCGGGTCCTGCGATGCAGGTAGTGCGGTGTATGAGCTCGAAAGCATCAGCACCCTGATCCACCGAGTGTGAACTGGATGCTTGGCGAGTGTGATCGGTGCGTTCGCGTCACTCGCGTTCGACACGGAGCGCGCGGCCGCGGAGTCAAAATCGGTCCAGCCGGCGTTCTCGACATCGTCGTCCGGTCCCGTCGGCTCCTCGCCGTTGTGCTTCGGCCAGTACTGAACACGGTACCTGGTCGGGTACGGAACTCCCCAACGAATCTGTATTGCGTTCACGTTCACATCACTGTCCATATCCACGATCACCCATTGCGGATGCTCGGCCGGACCATCGTGCGTGTAGCGCGCATCGAGATAAGGATTGCTCTTCCAGAACGACGCCGTGTCGCCATCGGTGAGGCGCGAGTATCCATCACCATTACCCTGGTCGATCGTGTTGCCGCGACGCGGAAGGCGGTAGCCGTGCGACACTTCAATCGGAGCACCTGCGTGATCGTCCGATGTCCAGTATCCCTGATTGTGTGCGGCATCACTCCAGTGGCCTCGCGGATTCCAGTGCCACGCTTCCATTCCGAGCTCGGTGCGGAGTCGGTATGAGATTGGATGGAAGTTGGCACTTTTCATCGCCGCTACATTTTGCGGCGTGAAAATGTCGCGAGTGGAGCCGCTCACGTGTCCGTCGATGGTCGAGCCGAGCGCAGCGAGCGGATCGAAGAAACCGATAGAGTCGCTACGGTTTACGGTAATCGTTGCGTGTAACTGCTGCGCCTGGACAGCGGCGGCAGCGCCGCATGATGCAGCCAACAACATGTACGCCAGACGGCCTTTGCGCGCTACGAGCAGCATCTCAGTGGTCGGTTAGCGAAGCACCAGCGTCGTTGCCGGCTCGAGCGCAAGCTCAAGTGCAAGCTCAGTCACTTAGCTGCACCCTTCAACGAACTCGACCTCCGGCATTCTGCCGGCGCGATACTTGGTCACCTTGGTTCCATTCGTCTCGAATACGAGCTTCAAGCCGCGATTGGCTTCGGGTATCTGGCTCACAATCAGATAGTGTCCAGCCGTATCGTACTTGTGCGGCTGCACGACCATCCGCGATCCGTACAGCTCGTGGATGCGTGATTCCGAGTCGCCGACGCGCGCGCCGAGACCCGTTGCAATGTTGCTCGAATCAATCTCGATGCGGGCTACCGTATCGTGAACGACCATTATGCGCATTCCCGCCGGTTGCTTGACGAACTGAACGTAGCTGCACGCGGAGTCGGCACCGGCCATTGATTGCGCCTGCGTGTTCAAGGCAATCGCGGCGTCCGCCACAGTCATCCCGATTTGTACCGGTCCGTACCCGGCAGCCGTCACCGTTATCGCCGTATCGCCAACTGCGTCGTGCGCCGCGGCGCTGCCGTTACTGTCGCGCGCTCCAGCCGTCGCGGAATCTGTTGCCGATGCGTGGGACGCGTCGCCCTTCACGCATCCGGTGATGATGCAAAGCATTCCCAGAATTATGGATGCGGTCCTGTTGCGTTTCATTTTTGCTCCGGAATTGCAAAGAGAGAATGTACGCCTGACACGGTCAACGTCCGCAGCGTCCGCGACCGGCGCTCGTCACGGGCGTTGGAAGTCAGGTCAGTCGCCGTGGCGCGTCGCCTGATTGCAACGACGCTGCGGGATATCGGGATGGCGCAGCGCCGATCTGCACCGACGACAGCAACGAGCGGCCGGAGATACGGATCACGCTCTCGTCTGCATGATATCGCTCAACCACGTTCGGAACCTTGCAATCGAACGTCCCGACTATGGCGCCCCCAGAGCTCTCCACGCGAATGCCGAGCGGCACGGTGATGTCGACGTTGCCGAGCGTCGAGGAGATGTCGATCTCGGTGAGACCGGGGCCAAAAATCGAACTGCTCAGGTCCAGTTCCACATTTCCCATCACGCAGAGAATTTCGAGCCGACGCGCGACTGGCGTCGAATTGCTACGCTCGTTATTACTGAGGATCGTGACAATGCGGTCATGATCCGGTACACCCCGCGAGACCTGGTTTGTCAGATCCGCGACCAGAGCGTCGAGATCGCTTACGGTCCGTACCTGATATGCGGCTGCCACTCGCCGCTCATATTCCTCGAGCGACAGGCTGTCGTCGGCGAATCGCGCCTGGAGAAGATCGACGACGCTCTGGCGTCTGTTCGGCGGCACCTCAACTGCAACTGGTGCCGAAGCGGCGACCGAAGTGCTGCTGGGGGGTGGTGGCGGAGGTCCGGTCATGGCTGGTCTAAGGAAAATACAGCGTTAGCGTTGCCCGGCGGCAATCGTCCTCCGGGCGTGAGCTTGTCGCGAACGCTGGATTGCGCCCTGCGGCGTCGCTGCCTAGCTTCCGGACATAACCGCCCGCCCGACCCCTCGGCCGGGCGTTCCTTTTTTTATCTGTGGAAGCCTAATGCCCTTGGAGTCCCCGATGATCGAAGAGCTCAAGATCAAACTTGGTGCGGAGGTCGAAAAGCTTCAGCACGAGCTCAACGTCATCCTGCCGAATGAGATTCGGAAAGCCGTCGAACTTGGCGATCTGCGCGAAAACTCCGAGTACAAGGCAGCGCTAGAGCGCCAGCAGTTCGTCCAGGCCAGGCTCGGCCAGCTTCGCATGCGCCTGTCCAAGCTGTCGCAGATCGATGTTGCACAGATCGCGCGGGACGCCGTTGGGCTCGGGTCCGCCGTTACCGTGGAAGATGAGAAGACGGGAAAGCAGGAGGTGTACAATCTCGTTTTCGGCGACGTCGATTTCGAGGAAGGGCACGTCTCGATGTCATCGCCGATCGGCCGGTCGCTGGTCGGCAAGAAACTGGGCGACGCCATCATACTGCGGCTCCCTGCGTCCGTCAGACATCTCAAGATCGTTGAGATCAAGACTATTCACGATATCGCCGGGTAAGTCCGAGCGTTCCGAATCCGTTTCTTTGTCATCGACGCGGGGCCAGCGGGGCAGCGTTTCAGCCAATCCGGGCGTACTGGGATAAATTTGCCGACGTTGCCAGACCCCCGGAACATTCCTATCCAATCGCGATCGTTGTCACTAATCGCTTTCGCCGCCCCACTGGTGATCCTCGGCGGCTGCTCGATGCGCAAAGCCGATTTCAGCGGCCAGCGAACGAGCCAGATATCCGCGAAGGGTGCGACGCTCCTCAAGCTGGACGTTGGCGCCGGCTATCTTCGGGTCGATGGACACCGCGGTGCTGCTGAAGTCGTCACGACAGGCGTCGCTCACGCCGCGTCCCTGCAGGCGCTCGATGCCGTACAGATCGTGACCAGCAGGGTTGGGGACACCATCTTCGTCAAATGTGTGATCCCTCCCCGCACCGACACGACCACTGCCGGCGCGTCGCTCGACGTAGATGTGCAGGTCCCATCAACGCTCGCGCTCGACGTGATCGACAGCACCGGCGAGTCAGTCTTTCGCAATACCGCCGCGATTCGAATCGTTCATGGCGAGGGCGGGCTGAACGTCGATAGCGTCAGCGGCAATCTCGATATCACCGACGGTGGCGGCGACATGATCCTGTCGCACGTTAACGGAGACGTGAATGTCGTCGATGCCAGCGGATCCATCTACGTGTCGCGGGTCACCGGGTCCGTCCGGATCCCCCGGGCAGGCAGCGGGGAAATCCAGGCCGTAGGGATTGCTGGAGACCTTATAGTGGGCGCCAAGCGGTCCGGGGAGGTCGCAGCCCGGCAAATCGGCGGAAGTCTGTCGGTCAGAGCCAAAGGAAGCGGCTCGATTGAGTACCGTGGCGTCTCAGGAAACGTCAGCCTCCCAGCAGGTGAATATCACTAAAATGATGTAAATCGGTCGATTGTCGGGTTATTTTCGCGATTGCTGCCTGAGGTGCCGATCCTTAGCTTGACCGAGCATGGAAATCTCCCGCGGCTTTAGCCGATTCACGATGCTTACGAGCGCCGCAGCACTTGCCGGCGCTCTCTTCGTGTCTTCGGCTGGTGCACAGCAGGCCGTGGCGCTTGCCACACCCCACGTGGTAGCGTCGCCCAAGCCTTTCCAGCGGCTGAGCCAGTCCATCCACGAGCTTCGCGACTCGATCGTCGCACTTTCCCAGGCACAGCTTGGGGTCAAGTACAAGCGCGGAGCAGAGTCCCCCAACAAGGGCTTCGACTGCAGTGGTCTGGTCCAGTATGTCATGGCTGCCTTTGGCGCGGATCTGCCGCGTACCGCCCGAGAGCAGGCGACCATCGGAAAGAAAATCGAGCGTGACATTGCATCGCTCAAGCCGGGTGACCTGCTGACATTCGGTCACGGCAAGCGGATATCACACATCGGCATCTATATAGGAGACGGGCGTTACGTTCACGCTCCGACTCCCGGATCCCGGGTGAAGGTCGAGACCCTGGCGCATACCAAGGCCAGCTGGTGGAAGGGCGCGCGACGAGTATTCGCCTTTGATGACATGCCTACGTCGGACTCCTCAGCCAATTGATCCAAGCCGCCTGCTGGCGGCTTTTTCGTTTTGAGTCCGGCCTGCGCGACGTCACTATCGCTAAGGGCGGTGCCGACCGCGCAGGGCAACTGACCACGGAATGAAGGCCACTTTGGTCCTCGGTCTTACGGTACACTGCGGACTCCGTCGTTACCCTGAAAAGAAGAAGCTGGTTAACTTCCACCCATGCCGACATATGGTAGTGGGCGCCGCGTGGCAGTTGTGGCGGGTGTCCGAACCCCGTTCACCCGCGCGGGTACGCTTTTCAAAAAGCTGT
Organism: Gemmatimonadaceae bacterium; assembly: GCA_039924865.1. Classification (GTDB taxonomy): domain Bacteria; phylum Gemmatimonadota; class Gemmatimonadetes; order Gemmatimonadales; family Gemmatimonadaceae; genus Fen-1247. The sequence goes on from JBDTAB010000074.1 coordinate 10,564, forward strand.
CCGCCATTGAGCTCGGTAAGCTGTGTGTCGCCGAACTACTCCAGCGCACAAATCTGAACGGCAGGGACGTAGAGGCACTTGTGTTTGGAACAGTCGTTCCGAATGTGCTTGCCCCCAATATAGCGCGCGAAGTGGCGCTCATGCCGCTGCTCCCCAAGAGTGTCCAGGCGTACAGCGTGAGCAGGGCATGTGCGTCGGCCAACCAGGCGATCACGGACGCGGCTGATCAGATCGTGCTGGGCCACAACGATGTGATCATCGCCGGCGGAGCAGAGTCGCTATCGAACATCCCAGTTCTCCACTCGCGCGGATTTGCGGATGCACTCGTTGCTGCATCGCGCGCCAAGTCCGTGACGGGCCGCGTGAAAGCGCTATCCCGCATCCGGCCAAGGGATCTCGTTCCGATCACTCCAGCTATCGCTGAGCTCACCACGGGCGAGACGATGGGTGAGAGCGCAGAGAAGATGGCGAAGATCAATGACATCTCGCGCGAAGATCAGGATCATTATGCGCTACGCTCGCACCGCCTCGCCGCCGCCGGAACCGCAGACGGAAGGCTGACCGCCGAGATCGTGTCCGTTCTGGTTCCACCGAGCTACGATGCCGTCGTCAGTATCGATAACGGTATTCGCGAGGATACATCGTACGAAAAGCTTGCTGCCCTGAAGCCGGTTTTCGACCGCAAGTACGGATCGGTCACAGCCGGGAATTCATCGCCGCTCACCGACGGCGGAGCATGTGTCCTGCTCATGAGCGAGGACCGCGCAAGGTCGCTTGGCTACGAACCGCTCGGCTTCATACGGTCGTACGCGTACGCCGCACTCGATCCCGGTGAACAACTCCTAATGGCGCCGGTGCTTGCCGCGCCCGTCGCGCTTCAGCGCGCGGGACTCACGCTCGCCGATATGGATCTCGTGGAGATGCACGAAGCGTTTGCGGCGCAAGTGCTCTGCAATCTCAAGGGATTCGAATCGGTGGAGTGGGGACGTCGCGCCGGCTTCTCACAACCGGTTGGCGAAGTGGATCGTTCGCGACTGAATGTGATGGGTGGCTCGATCGCTCTTGGCCATCCTTTCGGAGCGACCGGCGCACGCATCACGACGACGCTGCTGAACGAAATGCGTCGGCGTGACGCGCGGTACGGATTGATGACCGTCTGTGCAGCAGGCGGGCTTGGATTTGCAATGGTGCTGGAGCGCGACGTATGACCGATCTACAAACTGAAATACCAACGGTGCATACGCCAAGCAGCGCGCCCGTGACCATGCAAGTTGAAGACGGCATCGCCGTACTCTCGATGGATATTGTCGGGCAGGCCGTCAACGTCATCACGCGCGCAGTTCGCGAGTCGATGATGGAGCTCTTCGACAGAATCGATCGCGATGAGACTATCAAGGGCGCGGTTCTGATCAGCGGCAAGCCGGACAACTTCCTTGCTGGTGCGGACATTCAGGAATTCACGCAGCTCAAGGATGCCGAAGACGCCGAGCGACTGAGTCGCGATGGGCAGGCGCTGGTGGAGAACTTCGAAAAGTCGCGAGTTCCGTTTGTTGCGGCAATCAATGGTGCGTGTCTCGGAGGCGGCCTCGAGTCCGCTCTCGCATGTCGCTGGCGCATCGTCACCGATGCTCCCGGCACCGTGCTCGGATTTCCCGAGGTACAGATCGGACTCATTCCCGGTGCTGGCGGGACGCAGCGGCTTCCGCGATTGATCGGACTGCGCGCCGCTCTCGACATCATCCTTACGAGCCGCAACGTTCGCGCGAAAAAGGCGTTGCAGATTGGACTCGTGGACGAGATGGTGCATCCGGCAATCCTGCGGCGTGTTGCGATTGACCGTGCCCGCGCGCTCGCCGAAGGGCGTCTCAAGCGTACTGCTCATTCCCTCGGTGCTACCGGATTGTTGCTCGATTCAAATCCGATCGGCCGCGGCATGGTGCTCAAGAAGGCGCGCGAGGCGACACTTAGCAAGACGCACGGAAACTTCCCTGCGCCGCTGGCAGCGATAGACGCTGTCGAAGCCGGCCTGACGCACGGAATGCCCGCGGGCCTTCGCGAAGAGTCTCGACTTTTTGGAGAGATGGCGGCGACTGATGTCTCGAAGCAATTGATATTCCTTTTCTTCGCGACCAACGATCTCAAGAAGGACAACGGACTGCCGGCCGGTCACACCGCAATGCCGCTCCCGGTGGAGAAGATCGGGTTGATCGGCTCCGGGTTCATGGGCGCTGGTATTGCGGCTGTCGCGATACAGAAGGGGACGATAGTACGAATGAAGGACGCCGATTGGGTGCGTGTCGGCAAGGGAATGAGCGCAGTGAGTACCGTCGTACGCAGCCGGCTCACGAAGCATCAGATTACGCGCGTGCAATACGCCGATACGATGTCGCTCGTGAGCGGAACGACCGATTTTTCCGGTTTCGCCAACGCGGATCTCATCATAGAGGCCGTGTTCGAGGACCTGGAAGTCAAGCGTACTGTGCTTCACGACGTAGAGGCTGTTGTCCAGGCACAGGCCATATTCGCGACCAACACTAGCACGATCCCCATCGCGAGCATCGCGGAGGGCTCGCATCGTCCGGAGCGTGTACTCGGCATGCACTTCTTCTCGCCTGTCGAGAAGATGCCGCTGCTCGAGGTGATAATAACGCCTCGCACTTCGGATACAGTGACGGCGACCGCCGTTGCCTTTGGCAAGAAGTTGGGAAAAACGGTGATCGTCGTGAGCGATTCACCCGGATTCTATGTCAATCGGATTCTCGCACCTTACATGAGCGAGGCCGGGAGGCTGCTGGACGAAGGTGTCGCTATAGAAACGATTGATACTGCGCTGGTCAATTTTGGATTTCCCGTCGGTCCGATCACACTGCTGGATGAAGTCGGTCTCGACATCGCGGGCAAGGTTGGCCACATCATGTTCGAGGAGTTCGGCCAGCGCCTCGCGCCGTCGGATTCGTTGCAACGCGTGATCGACGCCGGCAGGTTTGGTCGGAAATCGAAGAAAGGCTTCTATCTGTACGACGACGCCGGGAAGAAGGGCGGCATCGACAGTACGGTCTACGACATTTTCGCGCCGGGTCGGCAGCGAGTCGAGATGCCGGAAGGAGAGATCCAGCATCGCACTGTGTACGCGATGCTGAACGAGGCCGCACGGTGTCTGGAAGAAGAAATCATCCGCTCTCCGCGCGACGGCGACGTTGGTGCGGTTTTCGGGATCGGATTCCCGCCGTTTCGCGGCGGGCCGTTCCGTTACATGGACAGCATGGGTATCGATGCACTCCTGCAACAGTTGGACGAACTGAACGTAAGATTTCCCGGGAGGTTCGAAGCGGCACCGATCCTCCTCCAGATGGCACGCGCCAATTCCAAGTTTTATCCGTAGACTCACCCCTCACCCAGCATGATGACCTCATTCTCCACCCGCGCTGCGCACGCCATTGCGGCAGCCAGCGTTGTATCGATGGTAGTGGGATGTGCAGCGCGAATCGATCCGTCGCGCCCTGTCTATCCGTTGCCACAGACTCGCGCGGAGATTACCGGCTACAACCAGACATCTACGTATGCCGATGTAATTGCCTTCATGAACGGGCTGCGCTCGCGCAATGCACCGATAGCATTCGGCAATATCGGTACGTCCACAGAGGGGCGCGAGATTCCGTACATGATCCTGTCGCGCCCGGTCGTCACTACCCCCGAACAGGCTCGCGCGCTTGGCAGGCCGATCGTATATGTGAATGCGAACATCCATGCGGGAGAAGTCGAAGGCAAGGAAGCTCTGCTTGCTCTGGCGCGGGATCTCACGTACCAGCGCGGCAAGAACGTGCTCGATTCGGTGGTGGTGATTGCGGTGCCGATCTACAATACTGACGGGAACGAGAAGTTTGCCGACGAGGCCATCAACAGAGGCGACCAGAATGGCCCCAAACTCGTCGGCCGTCGTCCCAATGGTCAGAACCTTGATCTGAATCGCGACTACGTGAAGGCCGAAGCGCCGGAGACGCGTGGCGCACTCGCGATGTTCAACAAGTGGGATCCCGATGTGTACGTCGATCTTCACACCACCGACGGCAGCCTGCATGGGTTCGCGCTCACCTACTCGCCGTCACTGAATCCGGCGTCGTATGCGCCGGGATTCCCAGGCAGCTTCAACCGCGATACGCTGATTCCGGAAATTCGTGCTCGCATGAAAACCCGCGGATTCGCTACTTTCGATTATGGCAACTTCGAAGGTCCGGGCCGGCAAGATTTGACCGACACGGTCAAGACCGGCTGGTACACCTACGAGCACTTCCCACGCTACGGAACCAACTATTACGGAATCCGCGGTCGGATCTCCATTCTGAGCGAGGCGTACTCGCACGACCCGTTCAAGCGCCGCGTCGAATCGACCTACGCGTTCGTTCAGGAAATCCTTTCCGCGACGGCACGTCACGCCGCCGAGATCGAGAAGTACCGCTCGCTCGCTGACAACGTAGGTGAGCCGGAGGTCCCGATTCGTTCGCGAATGACGACAAAGCCATTCGACGCGCCGATACCTTTCGAAGTTCTCAAGCGAACCGGCGACAGCGTGCGAACTCAGGCAGGCCTGCCAAAGGGAATCAAGCGGACGGGCCGCTTCATCACGCAGGTGATGCCGGTCTACGATCGATTCGAGCCAGTACTCTCGATTGACAAGCCCGCTGCATATGCACTTCCAAACGATACTGCAATCGTAGCACTGCTCCGGCGGCACGGGCTGACCGTGCAACCTTTCCTTCCGGGTTCATGGTCAGGGCGCACATCCACATTCACCGTCGATTCAGTGATCACCTCTCCACGCGCATTTCAGGGGCATCGTGAAACGCGTCTCACTGGAGAGTGGAGCAATGCGGCGGCAGGACATGTGGCGAGTGGTGAGCCACGTGGGTACGTTATCGTCTCCGCATCCGGCCGATTCGGCCCGCTGGCGGCTTATCTTCTGGAGCCGCAATCAGATGATGGGCTCGTTGAATGGAATTTCTTCGATTCGTATGTCAAGACCGGTTCGCGATTCCCGGTAACTCGTCTCTACAAGTAAAATGATACGTAACGCACTGTTGTATCTCTCGAACCAGCCAAGAGTTTTCAAATTCGTAAAGACAAATCGTCTGGCCAAGGGGTTTGCCTCACGATTCGTCGCTGGTGAAACTCTCGACACTGCCGTGCCCGCGGTACGCGAGCTAAATCGACGAGGCATCACGGCTTCACTCGATCTGCTCGGCGAGAGCGTCCACAACGAAACCGAGGCGCGAGCCGCTGGCGTCGAGTATCTCAAGATTCTCGATCGCATCGCGCGCGAGAAGCTCGACACAACGGTCAGTGTCAAGCTCACCGCGATGGGCCTCGATGTTTCGGAAGATCTGTGCGTGTCGATAATGCACGAGATACTGGAGCGCGCGCGCAAGTATCAAACGTTCGTCAGGCTCGACATGGAAGCGAGCAACTATACGCAGAAAACACTTGAGCTGTTCGAGAATCGCCTCTATCCCGAATTTCGCGATACGGTCGGCGTCGTTCTCCAGGCCTATCTCTATCGAACGGAGAAGGACGTCGAGCAGATGAATCTGCTCGGTGCGCGGGTTCGAATCTGCAAGGGCGCGTACAAGGAACCAGCCTCCGTGGCATTTCCTGAAAAGCGCGACGTGGATGCCAATTACGTCAAGTGCATGGAACAGCTGATGCTCGACGGCAACTATCCCGGCGTCGCCACGCACGACGAGAAAATCATCGAACAGGCGAAGGCATTCGCGCGTGAGAATCACCTCAGTCCCGACAAGTTCGAATTTCAGATGCTCTACGGGGTGCGGCGCGATCTTCAGGAGAAGATCGTGAAAGAGGGATGGAGGATGCGCGTCTACGTCCCGTTCGGCACGCAATGGTACCCATACCTCATGCGTCGTCTCGCCGAGAGACCGGCGAACGTTGCGTTCATGACCGGCAACATCATCAAGGAGATGGTGCGCGGCCGAAGCTGAGCCGCCACCACGACCCATATGGGCCGATTTCTTCCAGCGCATCATGAAGCTGGCGACGCCAACACCATCGGTGGTTACCGTGCAGTGCACGCACGTCCTGCAGCATTTGAAGGCAGCGACGGAGCGTCGTACAGTGTCGAGCTGCTTGCCGACGAGATACGCGAACCGCAAGGTCAGTTTGGCGCTTACATCCTCTTTGTGAGATGGAGACACGGCGATCCAGTCGCAACTGGTCATCTCGAAACCGATTACATCGCGTTCGGCGAGTCCCAGGAGCTTGCTCTCGCATCTCTAGGGGGAATGCTTCTCAACGATGTGAAGCGAGCACTCGATCAATTGATTGTGCGCGCCGAGACGCCGTCGAGACCGTGGTACGATGTCATGCGGGATTCGTGAGGCGAAGCCCTGGCACTGTCGATGAAGTAGTTGAAGGAACCTTGCATCCCGGCCGCGTTATTTCTGGTACGGGAGGCGTCTGGCAGGTCCGCGCAGAGGACACCGGCGAAGTTCGCGACGCGTCGCTTCGCGGACGACTGAAGTTGGTGGGTGACTCAGCGGTCAAGCTTTCGGTCGGCGACAATGTGCAGCTTCTGGAAGGGGAGCGCGGCGACGGCTGGATGATTACCTCCATCGATCCGCGCACGTCACAACTCGCACGCCGCGAGCCTGGTGGGCGCATTGGTGAGCGCGTGGTGGTTGCGAATCTCGATCAGGTCGTCGTTGTTTTCGCCGCTGCCAATCCGGAGCCGCATCCGCGCATGCTCGATCGCTTTCTTGTAATCGCCGAGGCCAATTCGCTCGCCGCTCGCGTCGTGATAAACAAGTTGGATCTCGGTTCGGAAAGTGTGCTGCGCAAACGGTTCGGCGATTACGAAGCCGCGGGGTACCCCGTTCACTATACCAGTGTGATGGACAATCGGGGGCTCGATGAGTTGCACGCCGCATTCGACGGAACGACCAGCGCGTTGAGCGGACCATCTGGAGTCGGCAAGTCATCACTGATGAACGCACTGTATCCCGGCCTCAACCTGCGGGTAGGCGCGATCAGCGAATCAGTCAACAAGGGTCGGCACACTACGGTCGGTGCAGTGATGCATCCATTGCCGGCTGGTGGCTACGTCGCCGATACGCCCGGTTTGCGCGAGGTTGGAGTTTGGGGTCTCGACCCCGTAGATCTACCCGACTGCTTTCCGGAATTCCGGCCGTTCCTGCACGAGTGCCGGTTCGGCAACTGCTCTCACCTGACGGAGCCTGGCTGCGCCGTCAGCGCCGCAGTTGGATCGGGCGCAGTCAGCGCAGCCAGATATGACAGCTATTCCAGATTGAGAACGGAACTGGAAGAAACGGAGAAGCGTTGGAGTAAGTAGAAGTCCCTCGCTCAAGCCCGATCAACGGTCCTCGCGTCGAGTCTCCCAACCTTTCTTCGCAGCTCTGGTTCGCTCGGGCGTAAAAATCCAGGGTTTCGT
>JBDTAB010000075.1:0-6272 GCA_039924865.1 Gemmatimonadaceae bacterium
AACCGGGCAGCATCCTTGAGGCACAATATCCGCAGAAGCTTGCCGCGCATTGTCGGGCTCAATGATTCGCCCATGGGAGTCGACCACGACCATGGCGTATCCAGGCGACAATGCATCTGGATCTGACCCGTCGTCATCGAGTGAGTCTGCTTCCGCAAGTACGCCGGCACTATCGGCAGGTACGCTAACCGAGGCCACCGTAGCGGGCGTTGCGATACACTGCGGTGTGCTCCGAGTCGGGAAAGTGTTCGGAAGCGTCCTGAGTAATGCAATAGGAATTGCGACAGTCGCAGCAGCTGATTGCGCACCAGCAACTGGCATCGCGGCCAATGCAATGCCCGTCGTTGACAGTAGGAGTACGACATAACGCGGCGCAACGCGGAGCGAACGTGCCTGCATAAAGGTTCTTCCTCATCGATAGAACTTCACGGTGCGGCTCGACTAGCCGGAGGCCGAGCAAAGCCCCTCGATAAGGTTCGGCCGCGTTGTCGCTACGCTTGACATTGGTTGGCTACCACGCGGTCAGAGATGCCCGCGCCGAATGTTTATGGCTCGCGTTTGCCGGTAGGTGGAGCGGTCTCATTCATAGCGCAATGCGATTACCGGTTCGACCCGTCCAGCGCGCCTGGCTGGGAAGTAACTTGCCGCGAGTGCGACCGCGCCGAGTACGAGCGCCACCGTGACCAGCGTGACTGGATCCCTCGGCGCGACGCCATACAAAAGGAATGCGAGCGCATTGCCGGCGAACCAGGCACCGATGATTCCGAGCACGACACCGATTGCAGCGACACGCGCGCCTTCGACGAGGATCATCCGGACAACTGTATGGTATTTCGCACCAAGCGCCATGCGGACGCCGATCTCTTGTGTGCGTTGCGCGACACTGTAAGAAACGACACCGTAGATCCCTGCAGCGGCAATCACCAGTGCGATCAGGCCGAAAATGGCGAGCACGCTTGCCAGAAGGCTATTGAAGGAGTAGTGTCGCGCCATCATTGCCCGCATGGTCATCGCTTGCGTGACGGCAACAGACGGATCGATGGCGCGCACTGCTTTCACTACCTGCTGGATCATCATGACAGGGTCCCCGGTCGTTTGGATAGCGACATCCGTGCTGCGGATCAATCGCGCCGCCATGGGAAAGTATATCTCGGGCCCTGGTGCCTCATCCGCCCCTGCATACCACACGTCGCCGACAACACCAACGATCGTGTATGTATCGTGCCCCTCTCTATCCATGCGTATCGTGCGCCCTATTGCGCCGCCGGACCAGTACCTGTCAGCAAGTGTGCGATTGACGATCACCTCGCCATGCGTGTCGCCGGAGTTGAAGTCTCGTCCGCTGAGGTGCGGGATCCCCATGACACCAAAGTAGCCGGGCGTGACGACCTCTTCGTGCGCAACCGGTGCCTGCAGGATGTCAAGGGAAGGACGGCTGTCAGGTACAAAATTGCTTGAATTATTACTGTTGCTGAGCGGTAACCGATCAATCAACGCGGCACGGCGCACACCCGGCATCGCCTCAAGGCCGTGAAGAACGGCGCGGTGATAAGTATTCACAATACTCGTGTCGGAAGCTGCTGGCAGCTGCAAGTGCAGCGTAAGAACACGGTCTGGCTTCAAACCTGTACCAGCTGCGGTGAGTCTTGTAAAACTCTGTACCAGCAACCCCGCCGCAGTCACAAGTATCACTGCCAACGCAAGCTCACTTACGACGAGCGCAGTCCGAACTCTGGCGGCGCGATGCCCCGTGCTGCCGGCCCGCGCGCCTTGCTTCAGCGCGCCAGTAAGATCCGTGCGCGCAGCCCGGAACGCCGGGACGATGGAAAACCCGACGCCGATGAGCACACATATGCCCAACACGATCAACAGCACGTTGCTGTTGACAGCCATGTTGTTCCAACCCGGAAGAAAGCTGGCCAGGTCGGCAGGTACTCCTCGTTTGGTCATGGTCACACCCACGTAACCCGCAATCACGCCGAATATCCCTCCGGTCAGTGAGAGCAGAAGACCTTCGACCACAAGTTGTCGAGCGAGTTGCCCTCTCCCAGCGCCCAGCGCGGCACGCACGGCGACCTCTCGCTCGCGTGCGGTCGCCCGGACAAGCAGGAGATTGGCGACGTTGGCACAAGCTATAAGCAGAACGCCGACGACAGCCGCAACAACAAGCAGTATGGAGGATCGGACTTCGGAAGTTCTGTATTCCTTGAGTGGTGCGGCAATGAAACGCCAGTTGGCGTTGGTCGCTGGTGATTCGCGTACCAGCTGCCGTTGAAGCGCGGCGACGTCTCGCGCGGCATCTGCAGCAGTAGCACCCGGACGCAACCGTCCCAACACGATACTCCCATTCAAGGAAGAGCGGTTTGAAACAGCAGTCGCTGGAATCTCGATAGGTCCCCATATCCCGACATCGGTAGGGAACGCATCAACCTTGCGCAACACTCCAATTACCGTACGCGGAATATCGTTTAATACCACGGTGTGCCCGACAATGCCGGGATCAGCATTAAAACGCCCCTGCCACAGCTGATAACTGAGAACCACAACTGCTGCCGAGGTAGCTGATGCACCGGCGTCTGCAGGCGTGAAGAGTCGACCCAGGAGCGGAGTCACGCCGAGCACGGAGAAATAGTTGGGTGTGACGAGGGCGCCCTCGACCGCGGTTGCGGCCGTACGGCCAGACAGCGTTATGCCCCAGTATTGTGAAAGCGCTACCTCCTGGAGGACTGTCCGGGCATCACGCACAGATATGTAGTTACCGTGAGAGAGCTGGTCGCACGCTGATTCGGAAGGACCCGCCTGACAAATAGTAACGATGCGATCTACATCGCGGAGTGAAATCGGATGCAGCAACGTTGCGTCAAGCACCGCCACGACGGTGGTGGTCGCACCGATTCCTAAAGCGAGGGTAACCACCGCGGTAACCGTAATTCCAGGCGTTCTAACGAGTGAACGAACGCCATACCGCAGATCTTCCCACGCGGCATCGACCCAGCCGAGCGACCAGTGACTTCTGCTCGCCTCGCGCAGCATCGTCGCGCTGCCAAACTGTCTGCGCGCAGCGTCGACCGCAGCATCGTGCGACATTCCGCGCGCTTCGCTGTCGCGTGTCAGCATCTCGAGATGGAACTGCATCTCCTCGCGTAGCTGATCGTCCAGCGACGAGCGATGCGCACGGAGCGACATCCTGCGCGTGAGCGACGTGAGCCAGTTCCAGAGATTCGTCATGTTCCCGTCAACTCACGTAGTCTGAATGACGCGCTGAATCGCTTCGACGGCCTTTCGAAAATCAGATACTTCTGTCCCCAGCTGCTTGCGCCCTGTCGCCGTCAGGCGATAGTATCGCGCACGACGGCCCGTGGGCGACTGTGCCCACTCCGATGTCACCCATCCTTTCACCTGCATCCGCTGCAGCGCTGGATATAGCGAGCCTTCTTCCAGCTGGATCGCCTCGCGCGTTACCTGCTGGATATGCTGCGCGATCCCGTAGCCGTGCATTGACGTGATCGTGAGCGTCTTGAGTATCAGCATGTCCAGCGTTCCGGGCAAAACATCGGCGCGGTCAGTCTTCATTGTCATATCTAGAGTTGGTTTAGACTGGCTGGAGTATTCTGTCGTGTGTGGCACTACGTGACTCGATCGCGCGTACACTGCCGTCGAGCAGTTCGATCGTGCGCTCGGCGTGCCGAGCATGACGTGGATCGTGCGTCACCATGCAGATGGTCGAGCCGGTCCGGTGCAGCTGGGCGAATATCTCCATCACCTGCTCGCCGTTCTCGCTGTCGAGATTCCCCGTTGGCTCGTCAGCGAGGATGATGAGCGGCTCGCCAGCAATTGCCCGTGCTACGGCGACGCGCTGCTGCTGACCGCCGGAAAGTTGCGCGGGGTAATGGTCCAGTCGGTGCGCCATTCCCATGCGCTCGAGCGCATTGAGGGCGCATTTGCGTCGGTCGCGTGGGTCCAGGCCGCGGTAGCTCAAAGGGAGCGCGACGTTCTCCCAGACCGTAAGATCGCCGAGCAGGTTGAAGGCCTGGAAGATGAAACCGATCTGAGAGTTACGGATGCGGGCGCGCTGTCGGCCAGACAGTTCGGCGACGTCATGGCCACCGAGGAAGTACCGTCCAGTGCTAGCGACATCAAGCAGACCAAGAATCGAGAGCAGCGTCGTCTTGCCGCAACCCGAGGGGCCAGAGATCGCGACGTACTCACCGCGCGCGACCTCGAAAGAGACATCGTACAAAGCCCGCGTCTCCACTTCCTCGCTGAGGTAGATCTTACCGATTCCGTCCAGACGGATGACTGGCTCGGGTTCGCTTGAATCCATCGACCTGACTCTCGGGTGAATAGCGCAACGCAGGCTACCTATACATAGGTAAACTATGTGTAGATAGGCTATGTGGCAAGATCCCGGCTGCCAATGCGAAAGCGTGGCGTTACCCAACGCTTTTGCAGCGGACCTTCGCCAAGGAGCGCGCCGATTCCAAGCTGACGCCGTCGCGAGGACCGCGTCGTCCCCAGTAGCGACCCGCTCGTCCCGCCGACTTTGATTGGAGGCGTGTTTTGGGCTAGACATTCAGTTTACGCAACCCCAATCCACCGGTAGCTTCATCGGATGAACGCCCCTCGGCTACGCAAGGCCGTTATCCTGACGTCGATCACCGTCGCGGTCGGCCTGCTTGAATTCGGATATCACTACCTCAACTTCGTGACCGCTGGGGTATCGGTGGAAATGTGGCGGCCCTTCATAGACGAGATGACCGCTGCCACGGGCGCAGCCCTCTTGTTGTTCGGTCCCACGCTTCCCCTCATCAGACGGATTCAGAAACGGGGTGGCCTCTGGAGGATCCCGAGTCACATTGTTGTGTTGTGCTGCTTTTCCGTTCTACATACATCGTGGAACGCGGTCTCGCGTCAGTTCATCTACGCGATCTTCGGATTGGGACACTACGACTACGGCATCATGCCGACGCGTTATTTCATGGAATTTCCCATGGACGTGATCGTTTACGCGCTCACCGTGACGATCGTGACTTTGATCGACCACTACAATTCCTCCCGCAATCGCGAACTTCAGGTAGCACGCCTCGAAGGAGAGCTGAACAGCCTCCGCCTGGCGACATTGGAATCACAACTGCAGCCGCATTTCCTATTCAATGCACTCAACACCGTGTCGTCGGTGATGTACGAAGACATCGCCGCTGCAGACACCATGCTGGCGTCGCTGGCCGATCTGCTGCGGCACTCACTCCGCCCGTCGTCGGATCCCGAAGTTCCGCTCGACGACGAGTTGCAGACGCTGGAACTGTATCTGACGATAATGCGAGCGCGTTTCTCGGATCGGCTTACGGTCGATGTCGACGTGCCGGATGATGTGCGTTGCGCTGCGGTTCCACCACTTCTGCTGCAACCGCTGGTCGAGAACGCGCTCAGATATGGCGACCCCGGTCTGCCCAACACGGCGCACGTTGCATTGCGCGCTCGACGAGCCAATGGAAATCTTCTGCTGGAAGTGGAAGACAACGGACCTGGGATTGCGGGTGATCCTCAATCGGCCATCGGAACAGGCATTGGCCTTGGTAATACGGCCCGCCGACTTGAACACCTATATGGCAATGATCACCATCTACTCTTGAGCAACAGAGCAACTGGCGGATTGAACGTGACGATCCGGATCCCGTTCCATAAGGTGAGCGCGGCGGCGATGTCATGACTGGTGACCAGAATGCTCTCAAGGCACTGATCGTCGACGATGAGCGTCCGGCTCGGCAAAAACTGCGGCGCCTGCTGAGCAGCGATACCCAGATTACGGCCATATACGAAGCCAGCGGCGGTGCCGCGGCCATCGAGATTATTCGCGCGGAAGCGCCAGACATCGTCTTCCTGGATATTCAGATGCCGGGCGTCGACGGCTTCGGTGTGCTTGAAGCGCTGGAGTCCGAGGCGCTTCCACGCGTCGTATTCGTGACGGCCTTCGACTCGTACGCCACGAAAGCATTCGACGTGCACGCAGTAGACTACGTACTCAAGCCGTTCGACGCTCAACGGTTCACAGTAGCGCTTGCGCGCGCGAAGCAGAGCGTTGCGAGCGGCCGAGTACGCGAGGAACGTGATCGCCTGCAGCGAATGCTCGATGTCGCCGATGCCGCGAGGCCGCGACGTCCGGAGCGAATACTCGTGGAATCGGACGAGCGCGTCCTGGTTATCGTAGTGGACAAGATAGAACGCGTTACGTCGTCCCGAAATTACGTGCGACTCAAGGTGGGCGGCGACGT
>JBDTAB010000076.1:0-18695 GCA_039924865.1 Gemmatimonadaceae bacterium
CTCGAGATGGTGAGCGATGAGGAGCGCGATTATATGTACCGCGAGTACGCGCAGGACACGCGTATGCGAATCAATGTTGGGATTCGTCGCAGGCTGGCACCGCTTATGGATAATGGCAGGCGCCGGATCGAACTGATGAACGTGCTGTTGATGTCGATGCCTGGCACCCCAATCATCTACTACGGTGACGAGATAGGCATGGGCGACAACGTCTACCTCGGCGACCGCAACGGCGTGCGCACTCCAATGCAGTGGAGCGCGTCATGGAACGCAGGCTTCTCGGACGGAGATAACGCAGCACTGTACAGTCCGGTCGTCGTGGACCAACCCTACGGATACCAGGGCGTGAACGTAATGGCCCAGGAGCGTACGCACACATCGCTCCTTCGCTGGATGCGACGGATTATTGAAGTTCGTGGTACATCGCGCGCATTCGGCCGCGGCTCGATGACATTCCTCACGCCGGAGAACCATCGGGTTCTCGCGTTCCTGAGGCGATACGAAAACGATACGATTCTCATCGTGTGCAACCTCGCCAGCTCCTCCGAACCGGTGGAGCTCGACCTGCGCGAATTTGCCGGATGGGTGCCGGTCGAGATGTGGAGCGAACGGCCGTTCCCGCCCATTGGAGAGCTGCCGTACTTTTTGACATTCACGCCGTTTGGATACTACTGGTTCCGGTTGGAAAAACGGGACGCTGCGACATGAACGATGCGACGATGACGGACGTGCCCGTGAGCGTGCCCGTGAGCGTGCCCGTGTTGCACGTACCGGGTTCGCTCGACTCGGCGTTTACACGCGAGGTCCTGAGCGCGCTCGACGGCGTGCCGCTCTCGAACTTCCTCGCCCGTCGCCGATGGTTTGGATCCAAGGGCGATGGCGCAGTGAATGCGCGATTCAGCGCGGTGTTTCCGCTTCGCGCTGGCGATGATCGTGCCGCTGCGCTAACGCGCGTCGACATCGAGCTGGCCGATGGCCGCACCGTTGCCTATCAGCTGCCGCTCATCGCCGCCGCCCCTAGTGCGGAGAATCTCAACTCTGACGCGACGCTGGCCCGTATGGAGATGCCGAACGGCGCAATTGACGCAGTGCTGGTCGATGCAACAACCGATGCAGACTTTCGCTCGTGGCTCGGTGATTCGTTCGAGCGCGGTAGCAGTATTGTAAGCGGAGATGCGCGCTGGACCGCCGAGACCGTCTTGGGTGGTGATACCGATGGCAACAAGACGCTGCTGGATACGCCCACCGTAACGCAGTCGCGGGTAATCGCATCGGAGCAGAGCAACACGTCAATAGTGTATGGCGATCGTGCGATTCTGAAATTGTTCCGGCGACTCGAACCCGGAGAGAATCCCGATGTCGAGATATCGCGGTTCCTAACCACGCGAACGGAGTTCCGGAACACCCCGCTGCTGCTGGGTGTTGCTCACATCGAAAGCTCGGACCAGCCAGGCAACGAATCGGCGTCGGCCGTTACAGCAATGCTGCAGAGCTTTGTTGCGGGCGCTACTGATGCATTTGAATACGCCATGGACCGTGCGAGCGAGGCGATTGGTGAAGACGTCGCCGCGGAGTCGATCCCGTTCGCGGAAGACGCATACCACCTCGGTGCAATAACGCGAGAGCTCCACGCCGCTCTTGCATCGGTATCGGATGATCCCGACTTCGCGCCGCGCCCTGCGGGCGGCGACACGGTTGAGCGGTGGTCCAAAGGCGCTGCACGATCTGTCAATTCCGGTTGCGACCTGCTCGCGCGCGCTATCGAAGTTGGCGTGATCCCGCGTGGTTCGGAAGATCTTGCGCGTGCTGTCCTTGCATCCAGGCACGAGGCGCTGGCTCGGATTTCCGGAATCGCTGCCGCAGTAGCTGACGACGCGGGGATGCTGATGCGCCATCATGGTGACTATCACCTCGGCCAGGTCCTTCGCTCAGGCGATGATGACTTCGTAATCATCGATTTCGAAGGCGAGCCAGGGCGACCCATTCCCGAACGTCGAACACGGAACAGTGCGCTCCGCGACGTGGCAGGAATGCTGCGCTCATTTTCGTACGCGGCCGCGATGGCACTGCCGAACAACGAACGCGCCTCTGCCGCGGTGTTGAAGGATCGACGGATGAAGTGGGAACACGAGGTTCGCAGTCGTTTCCTCGCAGGCTACTTCGCCAAGCGGAAAGCCCCGTTTCTACCGCGTGACGACGCGAATGCCGACCGGTTGCTGGCCATGTTCGAGCTGGAGAAGGTATTCTACGAACTCGCGTACGAGGTGAACAATCGGCCGGCGTGGATCGCTGTTCCACTTGCGGGCGCCGCACGAAGCCTTGGCGTCGCTGGCGCGGACGTGATGAGTTGACAGGCGACATGGATCGTCTGCGCACACCTCGCCGGGGCTGCGGCGCGACAATTACGGACGAAGGTGTACACTTCAGTGTCCGGGCACCAAGGGCGACTACGGTCGCGGCGCGCACCGAAGGCGGCGATCACCCTTTCCGTTACACCCACCACGGAGCGTTCGAGGCGACTATCGCGTCCGATACTGCTGGAAGCGATTATCAATTTCTGCTCGATGGCGAGCGGTTGCTGCCCGACCCAGCAAGCTGTTTTCAGCCGCACGGCGTTCACGACGTATCACGCATTGTCGATCCAACCGGATTCGTCTGGACTGATGTAGACTGGAAGGGGGTCGCGATGGCCGATTACGTAATCTTCGAGTTGCACGTTGACACATGCACACCTGCTGACGAGACCGCACGCACGGTACCGGCGTTGATCAACGATGGTTGCACCATATCACCGGCCGCGGATTCGGCGGTTCTTCTCGCACCGGAGCGCGCGTGACACGAAACTTTCCCGGAAGGCCTTACCCGCTCGGCGCTACGTGGGACGGTGAGGGTGTCAACTTCGCGCTGTTTTCCGAGAACGCCACCGGTGTTGATCTCTGCTTGTTCGATCGCGGCGATGACGCCCACGAGCAGGTCCGCATTCCAGTGGTTGACCGTGACGATCAGGTCTGGCACTGCTACCTTCCCAACGTTCGCCCGGGTCAACTGTATGGCTACCGCGTACACGGCCCGTACCGCCCTGAAGAAGGCCTTCGGTTCAATGCAGCAAAGTTACTGATTGATCCGTACGCGCAGGCAATCAGTGGCAGTGTTGCGTGGAGCGATGCGCTCTTCGCCTACCGAATTGGCGGTGAGCACGAAGATCTGGAACCGCAGCTCGACGACAGCGCAGCGGGTGTGCCCAAGAGCGTGGTCATAGAAAATGCGTTTACCTGGGACAACGAACGCCCATTGCGCACCCCGTGGAACCGGACAGTGATTTACGAGTGTCACGTCAAAGGGATGACGATGCTGCATCCCGACGTCCCGCCCTCTCTCCGCGGCACATATCTCGGCCTCTCCAGTGATCCGATCATCGACCACCTTCTCAAGCTCGGCGTGACAGCGGTGGAGCTGCTTCCGGTGCAGCACTACGCAGTTGGCCGACATCTGGTAGAACACGGTCTCACCAACTACTGGGGTTACGATTCCATCGGTTTCTTCGCACCAGATGCGCGCTACGCAACCGCCGCGCGCGGCGAGCAAGTGGACGAGTTCAAGACCATGGTGAAACGGCTGCATTCGGCGGGCCTCGAAGTGATTCTCGATGTGGTGTACAACCACACCGCAGAAGGGAACCACATGGGTCCGACGCTATCGTTGCGTGGCATCGACAACCAGATATACTATCGGCTCGATCCGAAGAATCCTCGGTATTACGTGGACTTCACCGGTACTGGAAACAGCCTCAACATGATGCAGCCACGCACGGTCCAGCTTGTCATGGATTCGTTGCGTTACTGGGTCACTGAAATGCACGTGGACGGCTTCCGGTTCGATCTCGCGCCGGTCCTCGCACGTGGCCTGTCCGAGATGACACGCCTCGGTCCATTCTTTGATATCATCAACCAGGACCCGGTTCTGTCACGCGTCAAGCTCATCGCGGAACCGTGGGATGTGGGACCTGACGGCTACCAGGTGGGTAACTTCCCGCTCGGCTGGGCCGAATGGAACGGCAAGTATCGCGACACGGTGCGCCATTTCTGGCGTGGCGATCGGGGAATCGTGCCGGAGCTGGCATCGCGACTGTCGGGATCAAGCGATATCTATGGCTGGAGCAAGCGCCAGCCGTACGCGAGCATCAACTTCATCACTGCGCATGACGGATTCACCCTCCGCGATCTTGTCAGCTACGACAGAAAACACAACGAAGGCAACGCAGAGGATAATCGCGACGGCCGCGACGACAATCTGAGCTGCAACTGGGGCGTGGAAGGTGATGTTGATGACACGCGGATTGTGTCGCTCCGTCTCCGAGCGATGCGCAACATGCTCGCTACACTTGCTTTCTCCCAGGGCGTTCCGATGCTGTCACACGGAGATGAGATCGGGCGCACACAGCACGGCAACAACAATGTGTACGCTCAGGATAACGAGATCAGCTGGGTCAACTGGGTTCTGGCTGACTGGCAGCGCGAGCTGCTCGCATTCACGCGGAGACTGTTTGCAATCCGCCGAGCCAACCCCGTGCTTCGACGCCGCACCTATTTTCACGGTCGTCCGGTAGGCGCGCTCGGCATGAAGGACCTCACGTGGTTGCGATCAGACGGTGCCGAAATGGCGGACGACGACTGGGACAAGCCTGACGTTCACACCCTGGGCATGCTCATCAGCGGTGCCGCCGCAGACGAGACTGACGAACGCGGACATCCGGTGAAGGGTGCAACGACGCTCCTGCTCCTGAATGGCGAAAACTCGCCGACCATGTTCGTTCTTCCCGAAGTGAGCGGCACAGGAGTGTGGACACTGCTCGTGCAGACCGGGGTCGAGTCTGCCAGACCCGGAAGGGCTGTGCACGGCGTCAATTTGAAACTGCCGCCCTTCTCGCTCAGACTCCTCCGGCTGGACGCCGATGTTCGCGTTACCATGTCGCGACCTAGTCAGCATTCTGCCGCCATCGTGCACGCCGGAACTGCTACGGAGCAGCATTCATGACCGCAGATCAGAGCTTGCATTCCGTGCCGAGCATTTCACAGCCTGACGTGGAGCGGCTACTCGCCGGAGTCTCGGGTGATCCACACGCCATCCTCGGTGCGCACGAAGCTTCCGCCGGCAAGACAAAGGGTGTCGTTGTACGCGGATATCATCCGGACGCGATTTCCGTGGATCTCGTGCTGGAAACCGGCGCGAGTGGACCGATGCGACAGTGGCGCGACGGACTGTTCACTGCATTCCTGCCTGGCGCTACACTGCCATTTCGGTATCAGCTTCGATTCAAGTTCGCCAATGACGAGTCGTGGACGCATGAAGATCCGTACCGCTTCCTTCCTACCATCGGGGAGACAGATCTATACCTCTTCAACGAAGGTACGCATCATCGACTCTGGGAGGTGCTCGGCGCGCATCCACGAACCATCGACGGTGTTGACGGAACCTCGTTCGCGGTGTGGGCGCCGAACGCCATGCGTGTGAGCGTCGTCGGTGATTTCTGCGCGTGGGACGGCCGACTGCTACCAATGCGCACGCTCGGTTCCTCGGGGATATGGGAATTGTTCGTTCCTGGCGTCGGAGACGGTGCGATTTACAAGTACGAAATTCGCACGAGTTCCGGAGCGACATTTCTAAAAACGGATCCGTTCGCCTTTAAGCTGCAACAGTTCCCTGGTACGGGCTCCATCGTCGTTCGCACCGGCACGTACACGTGGGGCGACAACTATTGGAGTGGCCATCGGCGCACTGCCGATATCACCCGTGAACCCGTGCTCATTTACGAAGTGCACGCTGGTTCCTGGGCGCATACGGACGACGGTACCCAGTCACTGACGTACCGCGAAATGGCACCGCGGCTCGCCGAACACGCAACATCCCTCGGATTCACGCACATAGAGTTCCTTCCGATCGCCGAGCACCCGTTCGCGGGGTCGTGGGGGTATCAGGTTACGGGCTACTTCGCTCCCACCTCGCGGTTCGGCACCCCGGATGACTTTCGCTTTCTGGTAGACACGCTCCATCGCGCGGGTATCGGTGTAATTCTGGATTGGGTTCCCGCACACTTCCCAAAAGATGACGTTGCGTTGAGCCGCTTTGATGGGACCGCGCTTTATGAACATGCCGACCCCAGGCTGGGCGAGCACCCCGACTGGGGAACGCTCATCTTCAACTTCGGTCGCACAGAAGTTCGCAATTTCCTCGTCGCGAACGCACTGTACTGGATGAATGAGTTTCACATCGACGGCCTCCGTGTCGATGCAGTCGCCTCGATGTTGTATCTGGACTACAGCAGAAAGGCCGGCGAATGGGTTCGAAACCGTCTCGGTGGCCGCGAGAACCTGGAAGCGGTTGAGCTGCTTCGCGCCATGAACACAGCGGTTGCCAGCGAGCATCCTGGCAACTTCACAGTCGCCGAAGAATCCACTGCATGGCCCGGCGTCACGCGGCCAGTAGCAGAAGGCGGCCTCGGTTTCACCTTCAAGTGGAACATGGGGTGGATGCACGACACTCTCGAGTACTTCGCCACCGATCCGATCCATCGGTCGTATCAGCAGGGCCAGCTGACATTCGCCATGGTTTACGAGTACAGCGAGCGATTCATCATGCCGCTCTCGCACGATGAAGTCGTCCACCTCAAGCGATCTCTGCTCGAGAAGATGCCGGGCGACGAATGGCAGCGATTTGCAAATCTCCGACTGTTGCTCGCCTATCAGTACACACGCCCGGGGAAGAAATTGCTCTTCATGGGAACGGAGCTGGCGCCCACAGCGGAGTGGAACCACGACCTGCCACTGGACTGGAACCTTGGCAAGCAGCCAATGCGTGCACGTTTTGCGGAGTTCATGACCGAGCTCGGCAAACTCTACCACGCACAACCCGAGCTCTGGCGCGACGACTACGACCCATCCGGTTTTGCATGGATCGATGTCGCCGATACTGCAAACTCGATCGTTTCGTACGTGCGACGCAGTGGCAATTCACATCTGGTTGTGGTTCTCAACCTTACTCCCGTACCGAGAGAGAATTACTGGATCGGTGTTCCGGGCGCTTCGACATATCGGCTTGCCCTCTCCACGGATGACACGCGCTTTGGAGGAAGCGGATACCAGGTTCCCGATAGACTGGAACCGCAGCCGACTTTCACGCACGGGTTCCCACAATCGATCGCGCTCACATTGCCACCGCTGGGTGCGCTCGTGCTCGTGCCCGAATACACGGGCGACGAGTTGAGCTCGCAGCCAGTGCGCGAAGCACACCAATAGCGATGGGCCAGTGACCACCGGCGCCAGCGTGCTCCACGCACTCGCCGAGCACGCGGGAATTCTTTCGGAATTCGTGGACTACTCGGGGGCAGTTTCCCCTACGGGCGACAGTACACGCGTGGCCTTGCTGGCCGCGATGGGCATTGATGCGAGCGACCCAACGCGTGCCCGCATCGCGCTCGCAGAACGGATCGAGACCGACCGTTCACAAATCCTGCCTCCTGTTGCGATTGCTACGTCTGGCTCACGCAATCTGCACCTGTCGCTTTCAAGCGAGCACGGCCCAAGCGTCGAATGGTCGCTTGTGCTAACTACCGAAAGCGGAGAGGCGCACCGCGCCTCGGGCCGCGCGCGGCGTCATGCGAACAACTCGTTTGCCATACCACTCCCTCTCGCGCTACCGCTCGGCTATCACGACGTCCGGCTCGTCATGCGTACTCGTTTGGGAGAACGAGAAGCAGGTCAGTTGCTCATCGTTGCGCCTGCCACCTGCCGGTTGCCCACTGACATGCTGCTCGGAAACCGCGTATTCGGTATTACCGCCAATCTTTATTCGGTCCGCAGCAGGTCCAACTGGGGAGCCGGCAATTTCGGCGATCTTGCGACTCTTGTCACCGTCGCGGCAAGGAATGGCGCGGCTTTCGTAGGCGTCAATCCACTGCATGCGCTTTTGAATCGGGGTTGTGATATCAGTCCGTACAGTCCGGTTAGTAGACTGTTTCGCAACCCGTTGTATCTCGATATCGACGCGATCCCAGAACTCGAACACTGCGAGGCGGCACGTGAGCACATTGCGTCATCACGATTCCGCGAGGAGGTCGCACGTCTTCGAGCCGCTCCTGCGCTCGATTACGAAGCTGTCGCTGCGCTTGAACGGCCGGTACTTGATGCACTGCACCGCGTTTTCGTGGAACGTCGTGCCAGAGACTGCGTGCGAAATGCCGAGTACGAACGGTATATCACAACTGACGACCGCGCACTCGATGATTTCGCGACATTTTGTGCCCTTGATGAGTACTTCCGGCGAGATGGTAGCACTGATGGTGATTGGCGACACTGGCCCGCTCAGTATCGTGATCCGCGTTCCCACACGATTGCAGAGTTCCGGGCCGCCCATGTCGATCTCATCGACTACCATCGATGGATCCAGTTCGAGCTCGACCGTCAACTCGGAGCGGCCGCCGCACACGCGCGCACACTCGGACTCCCGATCGGCATCTACCAGGATCTCGCCATAGGGTCCGCGCCCACAGGGAGTGATAACTGGGCGTTTGGGGATCTATTCGCGAACGGTGCGACCGTTGGCGCACCTCCAGATCCACTCGCTCTCCAGGGACAGAACTGGGGGTTCCCTCCAATCAATCCGCATCGGCTCGCAAGTCGACGATACGATTACTGGATCGCACTCTTACGCGGCGCTATGCGCCATTCTGGTGCGCTCAGGATTGATCATGTGCTCGGGCTCATCCGACAGTTCTGGATTCCGGATGGAAAGTCATCACGAGAAGGCGCCTACGTTCAGTATCCGTCCGCGGAGCTGTTCGCCATACTCGCACTCGAGAGTGTGCGGAGCGCCGCAATAGTAGTAGGTGAAGACCTTGGCACTGTCCCCGAGGAGTTGCCAGCGATGATGCAGCGTTGGGGCGTAATGTCATCACGCGTACTGCTCTTCGAGCGTGATAGTCGTGGCGCATTTCGACCACCGCAAGATTATCCGCAAATGGCACTCACTACCGCAACGACCCACGATCTTCCAACGTTGGCCGGCTTCTGGGCAAGCCGCGACATCGAACTGCGCGCCGAGCTCGGCGTTACACGGACTGCTCGTGTGCGGCCCGAGTTGACAGCACGCCGTGGCGAGCGATTGGCGCTCATTGAAAGACTGCGCGCCGAATCACTTCTCCCAGACGCTGACACCGTGTCGCTGGACGACCTGGACATTCGCGCCGCGGTCCATGCGTTCCTTCGCCGCACTCCATCATGGCTGGTGGGGATCGCGCTGGATGACCTGGTTGGTGAAATCGAACCAGTGAATATGCCCGGCGTAGGGCCCGATCACTTCTCGAGCTGGACGCATCGCCTTTCACTCTCGGTTGAGGATATTGCGAATGATCCGCGGGTGCAACGCGCATTCGGTGTGGAACGCAACTGGGTGAGCGGTGGCCGGCGAGAATAATCGCGCTCACCGCAGCGTCGTGACGGCACGTATTGCGCCTAATTCCCACACCGAGTACCATCGCACCTATCGTGACCGAGAATGTGACTCTCCGGAACGCTTTTACCGGGGGCTCGGTCAGGTTCAGCCAGTCAATCGATATGGCCCGGGCTCTCGCTCGGTTCCCCGTGGCGTTGCTGACCTAGAAACTGGATCTGGTCATGGTCAAGGGACCCTGTCCGCTGCATTATTACAATCGTGAATCCGTCCGATTCCCCTCTCGCGCAGGCGCTCGCCGGCCGCTATACGATCATCCGCGAGTTGGGACGCGGTGGCATGGCGACGGTCTATCTCGCCGAAGACGTCCGCCATGGCCGGAACGTCGCCGTCAAGGTGCTCAATGAAGAGCTATCCGCGATTCTCGGAGCCGAGCGCTTTCTCAAGGAGATAACTCTCACCGCCAGCCTGCAGCACCCACATATCCTGCCGTTGTTCGACAGCGGCAGCGCCGGCGGTCAGTTGTTCTACGTGATGCCGTATATCGACGGCGAGACACTCCGCACGCGCCTCCAACGCGAACGCCAGCTCCCGGTTGCTGACGCCGTCCGCATCGCTTCGGAAGCAGCGAGCGCACTCGACTATGCCCACCATCGCGGCATCGTTCATCGCGATGTGAAACCCGAGAACATCCTGCTGCAGGACGGCCACGCACTAGTCGCCGATTTCGGCATCGCACTCGCGCTGCAACAGGCGAGCTCAACACGCATGACACAGGCTGGACTGTCGCTCGGCACTCCAGAATACATGTCACCCGAGCAGGCAATTGGCGAACCGAACATCGACGGTCGCAGCGACATCTTCTCGCTCGGCGCCGTTACCTACGAAATGCTCGCCGGCAGTCCGCCGTTCACTGGACCAGCGGCCCAGGCGATCATTGCAAAGGTGATCACCGAAGAACCGAGTCCGCTTTCGTCGCAGCGCAAGCGCGTTCCGCCATATGTCGAAGCTGCGGTTCGTACCGCACTTGAGAAGGTTCCAGCCGATCGCTTCGCGACGGCGGCGGAATTTTCGGCCGCACTTACAACTCCCACCGCATACCCCGCCAGCGGGGTCACCTGGGCGGGACAGCCGCGACGAAGCCGGTCGACAATTGTCGCATACGTAATTGCCACTGTCGCAATTATTGCGGCTCTCTGGGGATGGGGTCGCGTGGCACTGGAGCGTGCACGCGAATTGCGCACAGCCGGGAATAGCTGGCTGACAACCATCCCGATTCCAGACTCGACACTTCCCTTTGGCCCAATCGCGATTTCACGCAATGGATCGCGACTGGTCTTCGCTGCCAGAGGACGCAATGGATCGCAACTCTGGATGCGCGACGCCAATACGCTCGAACCGCATCCTATCTTTGGTACGGACAGCGCACGATTTCCGACGATCTCGCCCGACGGGCGAAGAGTTGCTTTCGTCGCAAACCGGTCGATCCGCATTGTTTCGCTCACCGGCGGTCCCGTCACGACGCTTACCGACAGTATGGCGATGCTCGCTGCATTTGCGCCGATTCAGTGGGCTGACAACGATCATCTACTTGCGTGCAGCAGTGCAGGGATCGTCAGTATTCCCCTCCAGGGCGGCGCATGGAAGCCGCTTACATCGATCGATCGGGCGGGCGCGGAGGTGTTTCATACGGATCCCAATCCATTGCCGGGTGGCGCAGTCGTATTCATAATCGTACCGCGCAACTATGGCGACGACTCGCACTTCTCCGTCGCGGTTTCCGACCCCGCTACCGGAAAGCACCATGTCATAATGCCTGGGCTTGGGGTGCGGTATGTGGATCCCGGCTATCTACTTGTAGTTCGACCTGACAGCTCTTTGATAGCAGTCCCGTTTGACGGCCAGACTGCGCGAGTTACGGGACCGGCTGTAGCACTGGCTAGAGCGGTAACCGTCGAAGGATCTGCACTCCCGCAATTCGCCGTCTCCGCTGCCGGACAGCTGGTGTACGCAACGGGTGGAGTGGACACACGCTTCCTGAGTCTCGTCCGCGTCACGCGCGACGGTTCGTCATCCGTCATCGACTCCACCTGGCGCGGCGGTGCGCGGAACGTAGCCGTCTCGCCCGACGGTCAGCGTGCAGCGATTTCGGTCGAACTGGGAACATGGGACATCCAGGTTCGTGATCTTCGAACCGGTGGGCTCAGCCAAATTGCCATACCCGGCAGCGTCGCGAACTACCCGGCATTCGCCGCGGACGGTAGCCATTTATTCCTCGTTGAAGGCGATGCGCAGGGCGGAGCTATTTACGCGGCGACAATGGGTAGCACTGCTCCGCCTGTCATGATATTGCGCGACAGCACACTTCCGTTATCCGATCCGGCACCGTCACCCGACGGGCGCACACTGTACTACGTGAAGGGAATCGGTGGTCGAAGTGACATCTACGCGCACTCTCTCGATTCATCAAAGATGACCGATCGTGATATCGTTGCGGGGCCAGCGCGACAGACGTCACCGAGACCGTCGCCCGATGGTCGCTGGCTCGCATACGCGTCCAATGAATCCGGACGTCGAGAGATATACGTCCGATCCACAAATCCAATGCGCGCCGATCGCTGGCAGGTTTCACTGACCGGCGGCACCACTCCACGCTGGTCGCGCGACGGCCGCGAGCTGCTCTATTTCGGCGCTGACAGCCTGATGTCGGCTACGGTGTCGACGGCCGGAGACTTTTCGGTGCGTGATCGACGTGCACTGTTTTCGGTCAGTGGCTTTAGCCAGCAAGAGGGTGGTTTCGCCGTATTGCCAGGTTCGGATGGATTCCTCATGCTGGCGAGACGCGATAAAACCGCTGCGACGCCTCGAAAACTCGTCTTCGTGAATCCCTGGCAATCGTTGATGTCCGGCGCGCGACGCTAACGGACTGGTGGCTGAGTTACATCTAGATTTATCTGGCCATGTCAACCGTCATTATCGTTCCGCTTGCGATACTCGCCGCTCTGCTGGTCTGCGTGATCACATTCGGTCCGTCAGTCTGGCTTACTCGGTCCAGCCGCGCGCTCCGTCTTCGCCGCATGCCGGGCCAGGCATTGGCTGCGGCGTGGATTGTTGCGGCGATCCCATGGACTGCCGTACTGCTCTACCTGCACTACAGACAACACTTTGCCGTCTCGGCAGATAGTATCCCGGAGTTCGTTGGCGCGATCATCGTAACAATTGTCTTGATCGCCCTGCTCCTTTCATTGCCGCTTGGTGTGCTGATCCTTTCAATTATGCGCCTTCTTGATCGCAAGATTATTGGCACGAGATAGCCGGTCAGGGATTTCCCTATGATTTTCGGGGACCGCCGATTCTCTCAAGGATTCTCTCAAGGATTCTCTCAAGGACGGAGTATTACAACACTCCGTCCGCAGAGAGATAGACGTGATCACCGATCCGCGCGCTTCTCCGACCGGTCATCCATTCAAGGTCGTACGCTGAAAAGCCGCCCATGCCGACGACGGACCTTGGTGACGACCTGCGCGACATTCAATCGTTCCCCGGTGGTCGCACGAGCTACGCCGCGAGTGACGTGGTCAACTACTTGCTCGGAGTCTGATTTAATCCGTTGGGTTCCGCGCTCGCTCGGAGCGCGTTGAGTATGACCGCGATGTCGATTACTTCCTGAAGAAACGCTCCTGGAATCGGCGCAATCTTTCCCGCAGCGGCAAACGCCATCGCGAGCCCGCTGAGTCCGAGTCCGGCCCAGATGCTCTCACGCGCGATCTTCATGCTCCGGCGCGCGATCCTGATCGCGACCGGCACGCGGTTGAGTTCGTCCACCAGTATCACCAGATCCGCGGCCTCCGCCGTCACACCACCGCCGTGACCGGCGAGTGCGATGCCGACCGTCGCGGCACTCAAGGCAGGGGCGTCGTTGGTGCCGTCACCAACCATCAGGACACGATTCCCCTTCGAAACCAGTTCGGTAACTGCCGCGGCCTTGTCTGCGGGAGTCATGTCGCCGCGAACTTCGCGGATGCCCAAAGTAGCGGCGACCGCGCTCGTGTTATCCTCGTGATCTCCCGATAACAACAGTGTCCGCTCAATCCCCAAGGTTCGGAGATCCGCAAGAATCGCCGGCACGTCGCTCCGTATTTCATCATAGTATGCGACAGTACCCGCGAAGCTGCCGTTGATCGCTACGTACGCGCGGAGCCCGTCGGTTGCTTCACTGGTACCGAGCCCGTTACTGGGCTGTGTCAGTTGTTCTCGGATGTACTTCTGCGCGCCAACCGCCACGATATCATCGCCGACGCGCCCGGAAACACCGCTACCAGGCGCTTCGGTCACGTCACTGACTGGCGGTAGTAAGGCGTTTTCTGCCTTCGCCGCGTCCACGAGCGTGCGTGCAAGAAGATGCCCGGCACCTTGCTCAACCGCTCCGGCGAGTCGCAGCACTTCGGCCCGTGTGAACGGATGCGCTGGATAAACATCCCGGACTACTGGCTTGCCAACTGTGAGCGTCCCCGTCTTGTCGAGTACCGCGACGTTCGCCGTAGCCAGCCGTTCGACAGCGGCCCCATTCCGGACTATCACCTGACGTTTCGCAGCTCGATTGATCCCGCCAATTATTGCGACCGGCGGTGCGAGAATGAGCGGGCATGGTGTGGCGACGACCAACACCGCCAGGAAACGCTCGTAATCGCCTGACGCCGCTGCGGCGCCAATTGCGACAAGCAGCGTGATTGGCGTGAACCAGACCGCGTACCGGTCCGCGACTCGCTGAAACGGCGCCTTGGTTTTGAGAGCAGCACGCACCAGTTGCACGATCTGCTCATACTGACTCGCTTCAGCGGCGGCGGTGGCCCGCATGCGAAACATGCGATCCCCGTTTACGCTTCCGCTGCCGACAGTCACGCCAGGTTCGACCGAGCGGGGAACGGATTCGCCTGTCAGGCGTGACGTGTCGATCTCTGAAGTGCCGTCTGTCACGACGCCGTCGCACGGAATGAGCTCTGCGGGCCGTACAACTAGAATATCACCGACCACGACATCGCCGGCACGAATGTCGACGACGTCGCCATCGCGTACTACGTGCGCAATCTCGGGTCGGTCGGCTTCGAGTTGCTGAACGGCCCGCGACGCGCGCCCTTCAGCATATCGCTCCAGGGCCTCCCCACCAGTCTGCATCACTACCACGATCAGGCCGGCCAGCGGCTGGTTCATCACCGCCGCGGTTACAATGGCAAGCGTGGCGACCACATCCGACGCCCACTGACCATGCAGTGCGCCTCTGATCGTACCAGTAACGACGACCGCGCCCGTAACAACGAGCGCGGCCAGCCAGATACGGTCGGGCCATAGTGGCGTCCCAATCGCCCACATGATCGCACCAGCGATCACGGCGACAGTGGCAACGCCCGGAACTAGAGCAGGATGACTCGCTAGTCCACGTAGGCCGACCGATTTGCTTCGGTGCGCTTGATCAGCGGCGGTCAGTGGTCTTCAACCTCTACATGCGCCATCATGCCGGTCGCGGCATGCGGGTCACACTGGAAATAATACTTCCCCGCAGCGAGGTTGACCGGCATGTCGAACGTCTGACCGGGAAGCTGTAGCATGTCGCTCGCGGGAGGAAGATTTACCTTCCCTGGATTTGAATCGGGGAGGAAGTGCACGTTGTGAACGCCGGTCTTGAGCGTAAAGCGGATTATATCACCACGATGCACCTCGAACTTCGCCGGCTCAAAGTAGTTTCCCTTCTCATCACTATTCAGTTCAACCACAACTACCTTGCCAGTAGGTGTTGCAACTGGACCGCCCCCTGTCGCGGCCGCAGCGGAGCTCGATGCAGCAGAGCCCGACTGGTCTGTCGTGGACGCATTTTCCTTGCCGCCACATCCGATCATTAGTACGGATGCGGCCATGATACCGAAAAGTGTACGGCTGTTATTCACGCTTGTCTCGAGTGTTGGGTGTGGATAGATGCTGCAAGAGTACTCATGGAACTTCAATAGCGAATCAGAAATCCTTTCGCTTGAACACGCGCATTCCGAGCGCGACGGGGGCCGAAACCCACACGGTGAGCGCGACGATGGTTATCACCATCCCGATTGTGGCCCCGAAGAACTTCAGGAACACTGCTCCCGTATATCCCATCATTGCGGATGTATCGAACCGCAATAGCAACCCAACCCGTGCGATATCAATTGGATTGGCCAGCATCATCGCGAGCGTTGCATGCTCGAGTGGATAGTCCGACATCACCGCGAGTATGAACAGGACAATCCCGTCATAAACCACCGTGAGCAGCAACCACGCACCAATCGCGGTACCGAGTCCCCGAAGACGGTCCTCGCATCGCACCGCGATGGACGTCGCAATCGCCGTGAAGATGCAAGTCAGAACCGTCCCAGCGGCGACCAGAGCAAGCAGCGTGCTCCACGCAGCGGCATCGATCCCATGTAGCAGGAACGGGAACACAAGGCCGCAGACGAATGCCAGCACCAGCGGTATCGCCAGCCCCAGATACAGTCCGATATACGTCTGCCCTCGGCTCACCGGCTGCGCGAGAATCAGCTCCACAAACTCGCGAGCGTTGTACAGGTACACAGTCCCGAACACGATCGCAACGAGCGGCACCACGAACAACACTATACTGACCAGGCTCAGCTGCGCCTTCACAGGATCATCGCTGAACCGAAGCAAGCCATAAGTTATAAGTGCAAAGAAGATTGCATAAGCGATCAACCAGCGGCTCCGTACCGCATCGCGTGCCTGGTATCCAAGCACCTTCGCTATCGTATTCATGCTGCCTCCTTCACAAGCCCGCGCCGCATCATGGTCGCAACGGCACGCTCGAGCGTCGCCTGACCAGTAACCCGTTTGAGTTCATCCAGTGTACCCACAAACGCGGCGCACCCTTCCAGAAGGAACGCCACGTCGTCGGCGAGCTCCTCGAGCTCATTCATTATGTGCGATGTAACCACGACCGTCTTGCCTCCACCACGCTCGGCAAGGATCTTGTCCTTGAGCATGCTGCTGGCCAACGGATCGAGACCTGCTGTTGGTTCGTCGAGTACCAGTAGTTCGGGAGAGAACAGAAATGCCGTTGCGGCATTGACCTTCTGCCTCGTCCCACCGGATAGCACGCGCAGCGGCTGTTCCAGCGCGGCGCCGAGCTCGAACGAATCGACAAGCTCCAGATCCAGCTTTGCACTCGACCCGCGCAGGTCTTTCAGCATCGCCATGAGCTCGGCCCCCGTCAGATTCTCGGGGAAACGAGCTATCTGCGGCATGTAGCCGATCCGTGCGCGATACTCATTCTGGCCAATGACGTCAACGCCATCGATTTCGATGCGTCCTTCGTCTGGCTTGGTGAGGCCGAGCAGGGATTTGATGAGCGTCGTCTTGCCAGCACCGTTGGGTCCGACAATCGCGATTACTCGCCCGTTTCTCGCCGCCATGTCCACCGACCGCAGTACGGGGAGCGGACCAAACCGCTTTGACAGGCCGGTAATCTGAATCTTCGGCTGGTTCATTTCACCCACCGCATTGAAGGAGCGGAGTCCTGAAGGGTCGCGGGAGTCAGAGCGGGAATCACCCGTTCCGCCGCGTCCATCAGTTCCAGGAAATTACTGCGCAGCAGTATGAGCGCAGGCTCATATTGCGCGACTATGACCGACGTCAGCCGCACTGGATGGTACGGAACGTCTCCCTTGCCGTCGCGGTCAAGGTCGTAACCCTTGTACGCCGACCAGTAGTTGCCAATAAACCTGGAACTCGTTGACCGACTGTTCGTGCTCACATCAAATGTGTTGCCCGCAAAATTGTTGCGGGTAAATACCGCGTCCTCGGTGCTGGACTGAAGTTTGAGCGCCCACCCGTTATTGAGAAACGTGTTGTGAATTGCTTGCAACCGCGTCGCGCCATCGGCGTACAGGCCCGACGTGTTGTGAGTAAAGATGTTGTTCTCCAGTCGGCTGTCCGAAATTTCCTTCAACAACAATCCGTAAGCTGCCGCGCCCACATTGTCCTGAAATCGGTTGCCAATCATCTGCACGTTGTGCGTGTACATGACAGCCACCCCAGCGCCATTGTGCCGGAACGTGTTGTTCTCGTAATCACAACTATCAGAGAACATGAAGTGCAATCCGTAGCGAATGTTGTTTTCGCTCAAGTTGCCCCGTACGTGCGCCTGACGTACGAATTCAAAGTAGATACCGTCACGCTGGCCCGAGATCGTGTTGCCGACGATCGTTATATCACGCGAGTGCCAGAGATGAATGCCGTTACCCGAAGTGGCGTCGCGCCCGTGCGATGCGGTGATAATGTTCCGCTCGATCGTGCAGTTGGACGCCTCCTGAAGGTAGATCCCGAAGAACGCGTTGCTGATTCGATTGCCGGCGATGACGCAGTACTGCCCCTGAACGACCTTGATCGCCGCGAGATCTTCGGTGTACGCGACGCCAACGTTTTTGAACTCCAAACCTCGTAGCGTTACGCTGTCCGCCGTTACCGTCATGATCTGTCGCTTGGACTCGCCGTCCAGTACCGGATACTTCTCACCGATGATCGTGACTGGCTTGTCCACAACGATCGTCGTATCGCGATACGTCCCCGCGTGCACGATGATCGTTCCGCCGCGCGCCACCAAGGCGAGTGCCGCGCGAATGCTGCGGACTGGACCATCTGTGGACACGTTGACCACCCGTGGTGCCGCACGACCACTGAGACTGTTCTGTGCAGACACTCCACTCGGAGACGGTGCCAGAAGCACCACGGCGAACAGGATCGTCGCCACGATTGTTGATACAGCACGCATCTGTCCGCGGAACATTTCAGCCCTGCCCTGCAGCCAGGGCAGCAGCTCGCCCATGTCGCAGCGTCACGATTAGTGCGATCACCACGAGACCAACCGCGCTCAATGCAATCCATGCACCAATGTCAGGCCACGACACGGCTGTGAAATTCAACAACTGCTTCACACCAATCAACGGAGGCTGGTAGTTCATCCCCGGTATCTTGATGATGGCATGTTCAAAATCGATGTTGTGGCCGTAGTCATACTCCCAGCGCCAGAAATCGGCCAGCCCTGCCACACCGGCAACGAGGAACGTCGCCAGCCACGCTATGAGCAACTTGCGTCGCCCGACAATCGCGGCGATGAGTCCGAACACGATCAACGCGCCGACGATCCAGGGCATGTACCTGAGCTCCGGTATCGCCGACGGCGTGATGTGCTTCATCCCGATGTAGTGATTCAG
>JBDTAB010000077.1:0-6345 GCA_039924865.1 Gemmatimonadaceae bacterium
TTGCTCGGCGATACAGTCGTCATCGATTCTCTCGTTGCACGCAGCAACGGAGTGATACGAGTCACCGGAGGCATCGGGCTCAAGAACCTGGCGAAGCCGTCATTCGCGATCCGCGTTGCTGCTCGCAATGCCCGTGTCATAGACAATGACCAGGGCAGCCTGTATGCAAACGCAAATATCGGTGTTAACGGCCCATTCGAGAGCGTGGCCGTCACAGGATTCGCGCACGTACTGCACGGTGTTATCTACATTCCGGAGCCGACCGGCAAGACGCTTGTCGGCGCAGGTGATCCATCGCTGTACGCTGTCGTGGACACCAACGACGTGAACATGAAGGAACTTTTTCCTACCGAGTCTCCGTTGCTCCGCAACCTCCAGATGAATGTTGCGCTGATGGTCGATCACGACGTGTTTGTGCGGTCCCGCGATGCAAACGTGGAGGTTTACACCGACGACCCGCTCAGCGTCGGCGTCAACCTTGCTAAGGGATCTCTGCTCGTGGACGGCGTCCTGTTGAGCGACCGCGGAGAATATCGCTTCCAGGGCCGGATCTTCCAGATTCGACAGGGTGCAGCGACGTTCATCAATTCTCCCGAGCTGAATCCGACGCTGCAGGTGACGGGAGCGTACGCAGTACAGCTTCCCACCCGCGAGGCGTTCTCGATCCAAATCATCATTTCCGGAACACTCAACCAACCCAAGATCGCTCTCGAGAGCGACGCGCAGCCCCCGATTTCACAGACGGACCTGCTCAGCTATCTCGCGTTTGGGCGGACGTCATCGTCACTACTCCAGCAGGGTGGCAACGGACTCACCACTGGAGGCGGCGGCCTGGTTGGTGCCGGTGCGGCGTTCGCGGCAAAACAGGTAGGTGCTGCCGCACTCGGCGCACTTACGGAGGAGGCAGCCGGGCAGGCGGCGAGATCGCTCGGGGCTGACGTTCTCAACATTACACCCGCCGATGTATCGCTCGACGCCGGGAGTTTTCTTCGCGGCACGCAGATCGAGTTCGGAAAGTATTTACAGACGAGTACGTTCGTTCAGCTACAAGTGAGACCCGATCCGCAATCGCTCAAGCGGCCAGGTTTCCAGATTACGCACCGGTTCGATCCGACCGCTGGCTACGAGATCGACGCCAGCTTCGAGCCGCGGTATCTCTTGAGAGAACCAACCCTGTCGACCGATCAGACGCCGCAGACTACGAGTGCGTTTGGATTGTTTCTGGTTCGGAGATGGCGCTACTAGCGTCATCACCGCGAAAGCGGGGACCCATGTTAGCGATCTTGCGTGTAGCCGCGTCGGCGACGTGTGCCGGTCACCGGGCCGTCATCCCCGCGAAAGCGGGGACCCATGTTAGCGATCCTGCGGCACAGCTAAATCATCGAACTGGTCGGCAACAGATGGGTTCCCGCTTTCGCGGGAATGACGGGGGAGTTGCCACGGGAATGACGTCGTCGCCACCGGAATCCGGCGGCTACGACGCGTTCTTCACTTCCACAAACACACCGCGCTACTTCGCGTACTCGTCCCACAACGCGGCCATCGCCCTCGTGCCCTTCCGAAAGTTCTCTACGCTCATCCATTCATCCGGCGCGTGCGCGTTCTCGCCTGGGAGACCGAAGCCAACGAGCAGCACCGGTGTTCCGAGTATCCGCTGGAAGTCGCCGACGACAGGAATCGACCCTCCCTCTCCGACAATTACCGGCTCCTTCCCGAACGCGGCGTGAAGCGCGCGCTTCGCGGCGTCGAAGATCGGTCCGGCAAGATCCGCACGCCACGGGCGGCCGCCGTGGATGTAATCCACAGTGACAGTTACCCCAGCAGGCGCGACTTTTTTTACGTGCGCCTCAAAGAGCTTTTCGATCTTTGCAGGATCCTGGTTGGGGACGAGCCGGCAGCTCACCTTCGCCATTGCTTTTGCGGGCAGCACGGTCTTGGCACCGTCGCCGGTGTACCCGGAGAGCAGTCCGTTCACTTCACAGGTTGGCCGGGTCCACAGCTTTTCGAGCGTGGTGTATCCGGCTTCGCCGCCGAGTGCGGTAGCGCCGACTTCCTTCAGGAACTCTTCATCGCTGCGCGGGAGCTTTCGCATTCCTGCGAGTACGCTATCTGAAAACGGGCTCACGTCGTCGTAAAAGCCTTCGATCGTTACCTTGCCGTTCTCATCGTGCATTGATGCAATGATACGTGCCAGCGCGGTCGCGGGATTCACCACAGCACCGCCGTAAATGCCGGAGTGAAGGTCAGCGGACGGCCCCTGTACATCGATCTGGAAGTACGAAATTCCGCGCAGCGATGAAAGGATGGATGGCATTCCCTCGGCGAACATCGACGAATCCGAAATGACAACCGCATCCGCCGCCAGAAGTTTGCGATTGGATTCAATGAATCTCTCCAGATTCACGCTGCCCACTTCTTCCTCTCCCTCGGCGATCACCACGATGTTGACCGGCAGTCGGCCGCGGGTCTGCATGTGCGCTTCGAGCGCCTTGATGTGAAGAAAGAGCTGGCCCTTGTCGTCCACCGAACCGCGCGCGTAGATCCGGTCGTCACGTACCTGCGGATCGAACGCCGGCGATGTCCAGAGTTCGAGCGGCTCCGCTGGTTGCACGTCGTAGTGCCCGTACACAAGGACCGTAGGAGCGCCGTCGCCAGCACCGCGCCACTCGCCCACCACAATCGGGTGGCCGGGAGTATCGTGCACCGTCGCCGAGAGACCGGCCTGTTCCAGTGAGCGCTTCACCCAGGTGGCGGCTGCAAGCGTGTCGCTGTTGTGCGAAGGCTGTGCGCTCACGCTGGGAATTCGGAGGAAGTCAAATAGTTCTTCCTCGATCCGTGACTGGTGTCGAGTGAGGAAGGTGTCGAGGTCATTCGCGATGTTCGTCATACTCCCAATTTACAGGCCTTTGCGAGGTGCGCGGAACCGACCGCCCCCGAGCGTCCGTAGGCGGCTATCTTAAGAAATGACCAACCGCCTGGCTGGTGAGACCTCCCCTTACCTCCTCCAGCACGCCGAAAATCCGGTGGACTGGCATCCGTGGGGTGACGAAGCGCTCGCCCTCGCGAAGACCACCAACCGGCCAATCCTGCTCTCCATTGGGTACGCCGCGTGTCACTGGTGCCATGTGATGGCACACGAGTCGTTCGAGGATCCAGCGACGGCGGCGTTCATGAATGAGCACTTTGTCTGCATAAAGGTTGACCGCGAGGAGCGTCCCGACCTGGACGCGGTCTACATGCAGGCCGTCCAGGCAATGACCGGACACGGCGGCTGGCCAATGACGGTCTTTCTGACACCGGCCGGCGAGCCATTTTATGGCGGAACGTACTTTCCGCCGTCGGACCGACACGGCATGCCGTCGTTCACGCGAGTCATGCAGTCTGTGGCAGACGCGTACGCGAAACAGCCTGACCGAATCGCCGCGAGCGCGGAGTCGATGCGCCAGATATATGCAGCGTCGATACCGACGACCGAATCTGCAGGCGAAATCGGTGCCGCTCTACTGGAGACAGCATTCCAGGCGATCGCTGCGGGTTACGACACGCGCCATGGCGGATTCGGAGGCGCTCCGAAATTCCCGCCGACGATGGTTCTCGATTTTCTGCTCCGTCACTGGGCGAGGACGGGCGAGCCTCAGGCGCTCAAGATGGCACGAGAGACCTTCATCAGGATGGCGCGCGGCGGAATCCACGACCAGATCGGTGGTGGCTTCGCGCGCTACTCCGTCGATGCAGAGTGGCTCGTTCCACATTTTGAGAAGATGCTCTACGACAACGCTCTGCTCATACGGTTTGGAGCGCACCTGTATGAAGCCACGCACGACGATGAAGTGCGACGCGTTACCGAACAGGCAGTTGGCTGGTTGCAACGTGAGATGATGGCCCCTGCTGGTGGATTCTATGCCTCGCTGGACGCAGACTCCGAAGGCGTCGAGGGCAAATTTTACGTCTGGACTCCCGAAGAACTTGACACCGCACTCGGTGATGATTCAGCGCTCGTCAAGACATATTTTGGCGTGACGAACGCCGGCAATTTCGAAGGAAGCAACATCCTGAATGTTCCATTCGGTCCGGATGAAGTAGCGCGTCGCATGAACACCCGCGTCGACACACTCGATCACACCATCGCTCGTGCGCGCGAAGTGCTTTACGAACGCCGCGCACGTCGGGTTTGGCCTGCGCTGGATGACAAAGTCATCGCTGCATGGAATGGCCTGGCGCTCCGTGGAGTCGTCGAGGCCGCACATGCATTCGACAGCGATGATTATCGCGCGCTAGCAATGCGTAACGCACAGTTTCTGGCGCAGAACATGGTTGTGGACGGCCGTGTGATGCGCAGTTACAGGAATGGAGTTGTCCGCATTCCCGGTTTTCTCGAAGACCAGGCCGCGGTCGCGCTCGGTTTCGTAGCGATGTTCGAGCAGACACTGGATGTTCAATGGATACAGCTCGCCCGACAGCTCACACGCGTCATGCTCGACGAATTCTGGGATGATGAGACCGGCACGTTCTTTGACACGGCGCGCGGTGCGGAAAAACTCGTGACTCGACCACGGGATCCCGCGGATAACGCAATGCCATCTGGAACGTCGTTGGCTGTAGATCTTTTGTTCCGCCTTGCGAATTACGATGGCGACGAGAATTTGCGTGCGATCGCTTCCCGCGCGGCTGGCTTGCTCTCCGAGATCATCGCTCGTTACCCGTCCTCCTTCGGCCACATGCTCGGCGACATGGAGTACGCCGAAACGTTCGCGTGTCATGGCGAGTACTGCGACATGCCGTCACCGCAGGCGCTCGACCTGGCTCGCGCCACACCCCAGAAGGCGTCACCAACACCACCATAACGCTAGGAGCGACATCGATGCCGACCGAAGGATATTCATTCACCCGCGGCATTTTCGCCGGCGAAGTGCACGATGGGTTGCTCTTTCCATATCCGGCGCCACTCGCAGTCAGCGACCCGGCGGAGGCGGCGACGGTTGCACGGCTGGTGAATGCGCTGGAAGGGCGCCTGGGTGGACTCGTCGATTCGGTGAAGTTCGATGAAGAGGAAACTATTCCGGACGACGTGATCGCCGCGTTGGCGAAGCACGGATTCCTGGGCATGACGATCCCCAAACGCTTCGGGGGGCTCGAGCTTTCGCCGCGAGCTTATGCGCGCGTATGCGAATCGGTTGGTGGCGTCGATGCGTCCATCGGCGTGTTTATCGGTGTGCATTGTGGCCTTGGCTGCAAGGCGATCGTGTTGTACGGGACCGAGAAGCAAAAGGAGCGCTGGCTTCCCCGCCTCGCCCGCGGCGAAATCCTCGTGTCCTACGCTCTCACCGAGCCGCTGGTGGGGTCGGACGCGCAGCACGTGAAGACCACAGCTACTTTAAGTGCGGACGGCTCGCACTGGTCACTCAACGGGCAGAAGATCTGGATTGGCAACGCGCATCGCGCAGCTGTAATCGCGACGTTTGCTCAAACAGAGGTAGAACGCGACGGCAAGAAGGTGATGCGACCGACGGCGTTCCTCATCGAACCCACAATGCCGGGATTTCGCATCGTCGATATCCCGCACAAGCTGGGCATCCGGGGATCCACTCAGGCACAACTCGAATACACCAATCTTCAGGTTCCCACCGAGAATGTGCTCGGCCAGGTCGGAAAGGGATTCGCAGTCGCTGTTCACGTCCTCAACGGCGGTCGCCTCACGCTTGCTGCGGGATGCACCGGCGGAGCGAAGCACATCTTCAACGAAATGACGAGCTACGCCGAACATCGAAATCAGTTTGGCAAACCTCTGGCCGATTTCGAGATAACGCAACGCAAGCTGTCGTCCCTCGCGTCCGAGATCTACGCGTCGGATGCAATGCTCGGCATTCTGGCGAACCTCGCCACCGAAGGCAAATCCGACTGGTCACTGGAAGCTGCTATCGCCAAGGTTTTCGCGAGCGAACTCGTCTGGAAAACCGCCGACGAGATGGTACAGCTCGCCGGCGGACGCGGATTTGTGAAGCCGTACCCGTACGAACGGTATCTTCGCGACAGTCGCATCAACCGAATATTCGAAGGCGCCAACGAGATTCTGCGTCTCTTCATCGCGCTTAACGGCATACAGACGCTTTCTGGCCAGCTGCGCGACATCAGCGCTGCTCTCCGAGAGCCAATCAAGCACCTGGGACTTCTCAGCGAGTTTGCGGCATCGCGCGTGAAGGGCGTGTTCGGCGCAAGTGCGACGCTCGACGTAGAACTCGATCCAAGACTTGCAAAGCACAAGGAGTTCTTTGAGAAGCACGTCGCAGAGCTGCGCGGCGCCGCAGAACGCGCGGTGAGCGAATACCGCGGAGAGATCATCGACCG
>JBDTAB010000078.1:0-11163 GCA_039924865.1 Gemmatimonadaceae bacterium
CCGACGCATGCCCATGCGGGCAGATCCAGCGGTGACTTTTGCATTATTACAATCGGATGTTGTCGATGAGCCTGGTGCCGCCAACCCGGATTGCCGCTACAATCGAATCGCCGTGCTTGGCGGTCGCGGGCGACTCGAAGTCGGACTGATCCACAACCGCGAGGTAATCCACAGAGATCAAGCCATCAGCCGCAAGAACTGACTGACCCGCGTCTTCGAGGGCTTTGGGAGATGTCGCGCCGGAATCAAACGCCGCTTTCGCAGCGAGCAACGCCTCTCGGAGTCGCGTTGCGCTGCGCCTCGCACCATCGCCGAGATACCGATTCCGGCTCGATAGCGCCAGGCCATCTGCTTCTCGAACAGTTTCCACTTCGCGAATTTCTACCGGAAAATCAAGGTCCGCAACCATCGCGCGGATAAGTGCAAGCTGCTGCAGATCCTTGCGCCCGAAAACCGCGATTACCGGTTGTACGATGTTGAAGAGCTTCGCAACTATCGTCAGCATGCCAGCGAAGTGGCCGGGCCGGACCTTCCCCTCCAGGGCATTACCGAACGCGCGGGGCGCTAGCGTGGTGCTCGACGGCGTCGCATACATCTCCGCAGCTTCGGGCGCGAAGAGGATCGCAACGCCCGCGTCCGCAAGCTTCTCCGAATCGGTGTCCAGCGTGCGCGGGTAACGCGTGTAGTCCTCATTCGGACCAAACTGAAGCGGGTTCACGAAGATGCTTGCGACCACGATGTCTGCCTTTCGCCGCGCTTCGGCGATCAGTGCAAGGTGTCCGTCATGCAGCGCACCCATTGTCGGTACTAATGCAATTCTGGACCCATGGACGCGATGCTCCGCGAGGCGCGCACGAATCCCTGCGATGGTTGTTTCCGTTACCATCGACCCGATCTAGAAGCTGTGGTCAGCGGAAGGATAGCGGCGCTGTTTCACATCATCGCCGTAGGCTCGAACGGCATCGCGAACAGTCTCCGAAAGGTTCGCGTAGCGTTTTAGAAAGCGCGGCGAAAACGATTCGTTGAGTCCGAGCATGTCAGGAAGCACGAGAACCTGGCCGTCGCATGCGGCACCGGCTCCGATTCCAATCGTCGGGGCACTGATTTCCGATGTGATGCGTGCGGCCAGCTCGGCAGGAATCAACTCGAGCACTACGGCGAACGCGCCAGCCCGGTCGAGCCGTTCAGCTTCCAGAATCAGCCGCGCTTCGTCTTCGAGTTCGCGTCCCTGCACGCGAACACCAATGGCATTCACGGACTGCGGTGTGAATCCGAGATGGCCCATGACCGGGATCCCGATCTCGACTAGTCGAGCCACAGTCTCGGCGATTCGTTCCGTCCCACCCTCGAGTTTCACTGCCTGCGCACCAGTCTCAGCGAGCAGTCGTCCGGCATTCGCAAGCGCCTGTTCCGGTCCAATCTGATACGTAAGAAACGGCAAGTCGACGACCACGAGAGCGCGCTTTACGCCGCGGCATACCGCCGCGCCATGATAGAGCATGTGGTCGAGCGTCACGGGAAGCGTAGAGTTGAATCCTGCAACCACATTTCCGACCGAGTCGCCAACCAGCACGATGTCGACGCCTGCTTCGTCAACGAGACGGCCGAAGAGCACATCGTACGCGGTGACCGCGACAATGGGCTCCTTGCCTTTCCGTTCCCTGATATCGCGGACTGTTACCCCCCGCGGTGTCGGCGAGCTGTTCAAATCATCACCTCTGCCAACTCGGCAAGCTCCCGCCGCCAGAATTCGCGATTGTCGATTTCACGGTGTGGCACCTGCAATTCCGGTGAACTCCAAGTCGTGCTCGCGTATTTCACAATGTCCAAATCTATCGTGCGCGGCCCCCAATGCACTGTTCGTGCACGACCGCCAAGTTGCTCAACGCGATGTAATTCGGCGAGAAGCTGCGCCGGGTCCAGTGACGTCTGGAGCGCAATCATCTGATTCAAATAGCGACCCTGGAGCGCCGGCCCGATGGGTTCCGTCTCCTCTATAGCCGATACGGCGATGATTTTCGTTCCAGGTATTCCAGAGACTCGGTCCCGTGCAGCCGCGAGGTGAGCCGCACGATCGCCGAGGTTGCTGCCCAGGCCAACGAACGCGACGTCATCCATTCAGCTCGCGGGTTATGGTGACCTCCGCATACTCCACCGGCCCGGGAAGCGGTACGTGAGGTTTTCGCACTGACACCGTGGCGGTCATCACGCCAGCAACCTCGAGAGCAGCTGCAGCAACGCGCTCGGCGGCCTCTTCCAGATAGGAGATGTGGGGTGCCGCCATCACGCCTGCGACCGCAGCGTACAGTGCCACATAGTCCACAACATCCGGCGGCTTCATGTCGCCTGCAACCGTCACGGAGAGATCGATTTCGACAGGCTGAGGTAGCTCGGCTTCGTGCGGCAACACGCCTACACGAGTATGAAAGTGCATGCGTCGAAGCGTAACGGTATCGGCCATGTTCAACCCCCTGCGTCGATGCCGGCACGCATCGATGCGACAAGTTCAACGGCGGCGCTCACGCTCTCTCCCGCCGCCTTCACGATCGCACT
This sequence comes from Gemmatimonadaceae bacterium, assembly GCA_039924865.1. Taxonomy (GTDB): domain Bacteria; phylum Gemmatimonadota; class Gemmatimonadetes; order Gemmatimonadales; family Gemmatimonadaceae; genus Fen-1247. Next base: position 2,554 of record JBDTAB010000078.1, read on the forward strand.
GCCGACTACGACGCCGTCAGCGATCGCCGTAACGGCAGCAGCCTGCCGCGCATCGGTTACGCCGAAGCCCACGCAAATGGGTAACGAGGTTGCGGATCGGAGTCGCGCAACAGTTGTTGCCAGCTCTGGAGAGATGTCGCTTTTCATTCCGGTTACGCCGAGTCGGCTGATTAGATAAACGAAGCCGCTCCCCCTCTGCGCGATCATCTTCATTCGGGAGAGCGGCGTGGTTGGAGCAACGAGCCTTATAAACGCTAGCCCGCTGTTCGCGATACGCGACTCCAGTTTCGGGTCCGCGCCAACAGGAAGGTCCGTGATGAGAACGCCGTCGCAGCCTGCTCTTTCGATGCGAGCCGGGAAGTCGTCACCGGCGGCAATGAACGGGTTGAGATAGCCAAACAGCACTACCGGCACACCCAACCGCGCTTCCTCGACCAGATCGAGCACACCCTGAAACGTCATGCCGGCATCGAGTGCCATCTGTGAGCTGGCCTGAATTACAGGACCATCCGCCATCGGATCGGAGAACGGGACACCGATCTCAAGCACGTCAGCACCGGCCGATTCCAGGCCCCGCAGAAGGTCGAGCGATCGAGCGCGATCCGGATGACCGGCGGTGACATAGCAGACGAGCGCCTTGCGGCCGGTCGCACGCAGCTGCGAAAACCGCTCGTCGATGCGGTTAGATGATGTAATCACTGACTCTGATGCCATACCTTTCTGGATCTGCCGTCTTGATGATGGTACGTGTGAACTGCGCGTCGGCGCCTGTCGCCGCCAAGTCGGTCTCAAGCGGTGGCTGCAGCAGATTGCCTCTGCCGTCGCTCACAATAACTACGCGTGGCCGCGACAGCATCTCCGGATCTGGATTGGCCGCGAGCACCACTGCGAGTTCAAAGGTATCGAGAATAACCAGTGTACCCGAAGGATATATCCCAAGCAACGTTATAAAAGCCTTGACCACGACCGGATCGAGTCCGCGGCGTGGATTGTCGCGCATCTCCTGCAGGACTGCCGACGGCGGATACGGCTTGGTCTGGTATGATCGCCGACTTGTCGCCGCGTCGTACGCATCTGCGACCGCAACAATCTTGCTCGTCATTGAGAGCTGACGTGGCCTGATTACGTGCGGATAGCCACTAAAGTCACGCCGCATGTGATGCTCGTGAGCGACGACCATCGCGCGATACGGAAGCTCCTGTTGCCCGCGCATCTGGAACAGTGTGAGCATGCCGAGCCATGGGTGCGCGACGATGCGGCGCCAGTCATCGTCCTCGAGCGGCGTTGATTTCTGCAGCAGATCAGTAGGTACGCGCGACTTCCCGATGTCGTGCATGAGAGCCCCAACGCCAAGTTCGTACAATTGAAGTTTGCTCATGCCGATTCGCTTGCCAAGCGCAACAGCGAAAATGCAGACGTTCACCGAGTGAGTGTACGTGTATTCGTCGTACTCGCGGAGGGTTGTGAGGCTTATGAGCGACGCTTCTTCCGTCAGTACCTGATCAACTATCGTCTGCACGGCACGCTTGATCTTCCTCGCGCTCGGCACGCGACCCATTCGCACGGAGTTTATTACATCCTTGGTCAGTGCAACCGATTGCGCATAGGTTCGTCTCGCAGCGGCCTTCGCCACCTCACGTTCTTCGATGTCAGCTTCCGCGTCCTCGTCCGCGGCGACCTCGAATACGTCTACGGATGCCGCTTGCAACCGTCGCGACACTTCTTCGGCGTCCGCATCCGCTCCGCCGCCCACCGTCGTCACCAGGGTGAGCAGTGAAAACCACTCACGCGGCGTGGCTTCGCGCAGTACTCGGAGGACGCCGACTCCTGCGCTCTTGAAAAGCTCAAGCACGCGACCAAAACTGGCGTAGTTGCTGAGGTCCAACCGCAACCGCGTGCCGTTGATGAAAATGAATTCGCCGTGAACCCGTACCTCAAGATCCATGTCCGGCCCGTGACACTCGGCAGCCGCAGTCGCAAGTTCAGCAAGCGACTTCTGAACCGCCTGGTGCTCGGGCGGGTACAACTTCATCACGCGCGTAGCTGCGTGGATTGCCACGATCAGAGCGCGGCCAGCGCGCCTCGTTTGCGCAGTTTCCTGTCGTTCCCCCTCGTCACTCGAGAGCGGCGTCATGCGCTCCCTCTCAGCGCGCGCGCCGCTGCGCTGCGCACGACGATGTCCTTGTCGCTGCCGGCCTTCCTGAGCGCGTCCAGCGCCCGCTCGCTACCAAGCTTGCCCAGAGCCATCGCCGCACTCGCGCGCGTCATTGAATCCTCCTTGCGCGCAAGCATGCCTCTCGGTAGCAGGATGCTTTCCAGGAGTGGCAACGCGGACTCTCCACCGATTACTGCATACGCGTCGAAATACGTCGTCTTCTCCGCGGATGTGCCGTCGCGCATGACCCGATCTTTTATTGCACGTTCCAGCCTCGAGAGTGCCGGACGGTACTGAAGCTCGGCACACGCCTTGACCGAAGCGAGGCGAATGTCGCGGTCGTTATCATCAAGTCCCCGCTCAAGTACCTGCAGCGCACCTGGAGAAGCGATCTGCGCGAGCGCCGCGACGGCAGCCGCGCGACTGGTGTCCGAACCCGACTCGAGCACACGCGCAAGATGAGTCACGGCGGCCGGTGATTCGAGATCTCCAGCGCGACGCATCGCTTCGAGTGATACCGCTTCATCGGCCGATTCGATGAGGCCCATCAAATCGACAGTGTTGGAGCTTGCGAGGCGTGTAACGGCTCCTTCCAGCAACACGCGAAGTTCCGGATTGTGTGACCGAACTAAATGCGTGACGAGCGGCAGGAGCGCGGCTGAATTCATCTGCGTGAAGAGAGAAACAAGATCCTGCTGCGGTGGCTTGAGCAGGGTGTCCTCGAGAACGTCGAGCAACTGGTTCAATGTCGCCGGATCGCTCACGCGATTCACAAGTTCACTGAGTCTCTGACGGTGCGATGGAAGCAGGTTCTCGGCGCGCGAGCAGGCCGTGGCACATTCTCGTATCAGAAATGCCGTCGTGCGGAATTGAAGGCCCGCGAGAAGAACGAGCATGAAATTCTCTAGTATCCCGCAAATCTCCTCCCGTACTGTCGGATCGGACTCCGTTTCGAATGTGTCGAGCAGCGCGGCGGCTACCGATGGTCTCAGGTCACCCGCGAAATCATCTCGAATGGAGTCGTGCAGGTAGGCAATCTCCTGCTCTTCAAGGAAGTAGAGCGTCGAATCGAAATCGGCGATACGCGCGAACTGAGACGGGCTCGATCCATACGTCCCGACGTCGGATTCGGACTTCTCCGGCGCATCCACCGAACCTGCTGGCGCACCGCCGCGCAGAAGCTCGGCCCCGGGCGCGGAATAGCCATCGCCGCCCGCTTCCTCATACGTGTAGGAGAAGCATTCGAAATCGCATTCCCAGAACAGCGTGACGAGGTCCTCATCGCCACCCGCCTGCGCGCGCACCGCCTTTATCACGCTCAGGAAGCGCGGAAGATCGCGTGTCTCGAACCCTTTCCGAATATCGAACGACCTGACTCCATCCTTGTAGAACAGCCACGGCAGACTCTCACCGCCGCGATCGGTTTCCGCGAAAACAGAAACGTCATCGTGGGTGAATTCCGTCTCTGTGACACCGACCGTCACCTGGTCGGTGACCTTCCACAATGCAGCTATCCCAGCACGTGCGCTTTCGATCGCGCGAACATGCATGGGATTGTTCGGCAGATAAAGCTGGAAAGACCGCACCGCGCGTGCGAGTGTTTTCAGCGCCTCCGTCAACGGTGCATCGATTGATGGGTCGCCGCGCCTTAAGCCCGCCAGCGGTGCAGGCGTTTCCGGCATCAATTTGTGATGGCCTGCATCGCTCGCACCTGGGCGACATCCTTGTCACCGCGACCGCTCACACAAAGGAGCACTGCGTCGTCGGATTTCCAGCTTCCAGCCGATTCGAGCAGCCACGCTACCGCGTGAGACGTCTCAAGCGCCGGTATAATTCCTTCGAGCCGGCTCATAACCGTGAATGCGTCCAGGGCGGCGGCGTCGGTCACCGCGACGTACTCGGCGCGTCCCGAATCATGCAGGAAGGAATGCTCCGGACCGACACCTGGATAGTCCAGTCCCGCCGATATCGAGTGCGCCGGATGGACCTGGCCATCGGAATCCTGAAGCAGGTAGCTGAGTGCTCCGTGCAGAACACCGGGCGTGCCACGTGACAGCGACGCTGAGTGTCGACCGGTCGCAAGTCCTTCGCCCGCCGCCTCGACACCAATCAATCGAACATCCGGGTCAGCTACGAAGGCGTGAAATATTCCCATGGCGTTCGATCCACCGCCGACACACGCGACCACCGCTGACGGGAGACTGCCCGTGCGCTCAAGCATCTGGTCCCTGGCCTCGCGTCCAATCACGCTCTGTAACTCACGGACCATGCGCGGATACGGAGCAGGTCCCACAACGGAACCAATGATGTAATGCGTCGTGTCGACGTTGGTCACCCAATCGCGAATTGCCTCGGTGGTTGCGTCTTTCAGCGTGCGCGTTCCGGAATGCACAGGAACCACCGTGGCTCCCATCAAGCGCATCCGGAACACGTTGAGTTCCTGGCGCTGCATGTCCGTTTCGCCCATGTAAACCACGCATTCGAGCCCGAATCTCGCGCATGCCGTAGCGGTCGCGACACCGTGCTGCCCCGCCCCGGTTTCCGCGATGATCCGGCGCTTCCCCATCCGCATCGCAAGCAGAGCCTGACCGATCGCATTGTTGATCTTGTGCGCCCCGGTGTGATTGAGATCCTCACGCTTGAGATAGACCGCGGCCTGTACTCGCTCGCTCAACCGCGGAGCATCACTGAGCGGCGACGGACGACCTACATAGTCACGCAGAAGCGCCGCATATGTGCCCACGAAGTCCGGATCCGCCATCGCGGTATCGAAGGCAGTCTCCAGTTCTTCCAATGCAGGAATGAGCGTCTCGGGTACGTACCGGCCGCCAAACGCTCCGAATCGGCCGGTTGAGTCCGGAAGAATTGTGGTCAACGCTCATGCACTCCGCGCCGCTTCCACGAAGCGGCTCATCAGGATTGGATCCTTGATCCCCGGCGCCGACTCGACACCGGAAGAAACATCTACGATATCCGGCTTCAACAGCTCGATTGCTCGCGCAACATTCTCGGGAGTCAACCCCCCGGCCACTACAAGTTTCGCCCTCCTCGGCATGTCGCTGATCATACTCGCGACAGCTTCCCATTCGAACGATCGTCCGGAGCCACCTAGCCCACCCATGTCACGCGTATCGAGGACGACCGCGTCTGCCGACAGAAACAGCTCCTTCACGTCCTTCGCGAGCACGCTTCCAGCAACTGGTGCGACCGCCCAAACCGTTTGCACACCGATCGCGCGTGCCGCCGTCACGGCCTTGGGCGACGAATCTCCGTGGAGCTGTGCCACCGCCAGCGGGATGCTGCACACATAGTGACTCAGTTCCGACGCTCGTGGTGCTCCGAATACTCCGACACGCCGCGCGTTCCCCGAATCGCGGAGAATTTCAGACGCTTCGTGCAGCGTCCGGTTGCGCGGACCGCCAGCAAATATGACCCCCACGTAATCACACCCCAGTGCTACAGCCGTCTCCACATCGCGAGCGCGCGTCAGTCCGCAGAATTTAATCTCGACGCGCATTGCGCTCCACACTGATCCCGGTCAACGACTTAACCGCGGCGCACGGGTCGGCCGAGGCTGATACGAATGAGCCAACGAGCACCGCATCCGCGCCAGCTGCCGCAGCCCCGGCAACGTCGCTTCGCGACGCCATCCCGCTTTCCGCGACGCCAATAATTTCGCGTGGTATCTGCGGCATCATCCGTGAAACTGTAGTTGGATCGATTGCAAGGGTTTCGAGATTCCGGTTGTTGACTCCAATTACGCTGGCGCCAATATCGAGCGCAATCGCAAGCTCCGTCTCATCGCGTATTTCGACCAGCAGGTCGAGGCCTATCGATTGGCCGATGTCGTGCAGCTCGACGAGTGCGGTGTGCGGCAGCGCGCGAACGATCAGTAGAGCTGCGGACGCTCCGCGAGCTCTCGCCTCATATAACTGGACCGACGCCACGATGAAGTCCTTCCGGAGCACCGGGATATCGACCAAAGTCGTGACAGTCGACAGGTCTTCCGTCGATCCGCCAAACCGCTCGGGCTCGGTGAGGACCGAAAGCGCGGCGGCGCCAGCCCTCGCGTAGGCTTGCGCCTGGGCGGCCGCATCGAGATCCAGATTGATCGAACCCTTGGACGGTGATCGCCGCTTTAGCTCCGCGATGACGGCGATATCGTCGCGTCGGAGCGCTTTTCGAAACGACGGAACCGCGGCTGCGGACTCGGCCTTTTCGCGCCAGCTACTGGCTTCTCCGCCCTGCGCCGCGGCACGGGCGTATGCGGCGGCTACCAGCCCGCCGAGGGTACCGGTGGGTGGGATCCATGGTCTCCCTGATACGGATAGAGCTTGCGTTTCGGGCATTCTTCGGATAACGTACTCTTTTCGGCGGCTGTTCGGGGTCAGCCGTGTATGCAGACCCACCCTCAAGGAATCTGGCGATGTCGCTCACTAAGCGCCAACGGGAAATTCTCAGCTATTTGGCCGAGTACACCGAAGACAACGGCTACGCGCCGAGCTTCGAGGAGATAGCGGCACGGTTCGATTACAGCTCGCTCGCCACGGTCCATGAGCACCTCAGCAATCTGGAGCGCAAGTCATACATCAAGCGGCGCTATAACGAGAGCCGCGGGATCGAGATCCTCCCTTCCGAACAGTACCCACGGGCGGTCCAGATACCGCTCATGGGAACCGTCGCCGCTGGTATGCCAATCGAGGCGATCCAGTCGCACGAAACCATCGCCGTACCAGAGGACTTCGTCCACCGTGGCGGCAATCATTTTGTTCTCCGCGTTCGCGGGAACTCGATGATCGACGATCATATTTGCGACGGCGATTTTGTCGTGGTGAACGAGCGCGCCTCGTGCGACAACGGCGAAACGGTTATCGCTCTCATCGACGGCGCCTCGGCCACGGTAAAGCGCTTCTACCGCGAGCGTGACGGCAGGATCAGACTACAGCCCCGAAATGAGCTAATGGCCCCCATTTATGTCCACGAAAACGACCTAGCCATCCAGGGAGTCGTCGTTGGCGTGATGCGGCGCTGTTAGCCGAAAATCGAGACGCTACGCTCTTGGCAGCGCAGCACGAAGTCGATCCAGGGCCGCAGTCGCCGCACCACTCGCGATTGCGGCCCTTGCGATTTGGACCCCGTGGGTCAGCGACGTAGCCATTCCCGAGACATAGATCGCGGCGCCGGCGTTAACCACCACAGCCGCGATTGCGCCCGACGGGGCTGATCCATGCAGGCAGGCACCGACCAGCTCGGCGTTCTCGGATGGAGATCCGCCGGCGAGGTCCGATGCCTGCACGTGACCTGCTCCCAAAATGTCGGGGTCGGTGTTCGACTCGGTAATTCTGTCACCGTGGATCTCGATGATACGCGTAATGCCGATTGGCGACACTTCATCCATCCCAGGCTCGCCGTGTACCACCAACGAGTGGACAGTCCCCAACGCCGCCAGTGCGCTTGCAATGACGGGCACGCGGTCGGCGTCGCCTACTCCGATTACCTGACGCCCGGCCGATGCCGGATTCGCAAGTGGGCCAATGATATTCATGACCGTGGGAATCGCGAGTTCGCCCCGCACAGGACCGACGTGCCGCATCGCCGGATGCATGCGCGGCGCGAACATGAACACGATGCCGGCGGAGCCAAACGCCCTCCGCATACTGGCCACGTCGGTGTCGATGTTCACACCAAGCGCCTCCAGAACGTCCGCGCTTCCAGATCGCGAAGTGAAAGACCGGTTCCCATGCTTGGCCACACGAACACCAGCGCCAGCAGCAACAAGCGCAGCCGCCGTCGAAATATTGAACGTTCCGAGGACTCCACCTCCCGTGCCACACGTGTCCACGATCGAGCCGCTATCGGGAAGATCGAGGCGCACCATTGCGCGGCGAAGCGCCCGCGCCGCGCCGGCGATCACTTCTGCTGATTCGCCGCGCACGCGCAAACCCATCAGCATCGCGGCGACCTGCACCGCTGACGCGTCACCGCGCATGACGACGTCGAATGCAGCTGTTACCTCGTCCTGGGTTAGTGCGCGAGCGTGAGCAAGCGCGCCGATGACATGCTGAACGGGTGCCGGTGCGGGGGTCTTCGTCATCGTAGCGTCGCGGCTATCAATGCGTCGTGGAAGCAGCGGGTGGCAGCGCGGCGCGCTCGGAACCACGTTGTGATTCGAGAACTGACGTGAGACCGCCGTGCGGCTCAAGCGCGGTCTGCGCGGGTTGGCCGCCCAGTGTGAGTTGTGACTCAAGGTCGCGAATCAGTTCGGCCTGCGAACGCAGCTCGATGTCCTGCTGATGCAGTTGAAGATGCGCACGCTCAAGCCTGTCTACGGCACTCACGACCTGAGTTTCCACGGCGACGAGTCGCTGTTCTGCTGCAATCGCGCGCCGCTCCGCCGCGCCAATAGCGTCGCGCAGACGGTGCACGACGTCGCTGGTTCCAGCGCGTTGCGCGGC
>JBDTAB010000079.1:0-7934 GCA_039924865.1 Gemmatimonadaceae bacterium
CGTTTCTCGCCGGGCGCCCGGTGAAGCGCCAAGACGCGCCACGGGTCGAGTTGCGGATCGACCAGATAAACATCCACTACGCCTATTTCGATTCGGGTCATCGGATTCTCGGAGGCACGCCGAATGAACGCACTTGGTGGCGTGGCATGATCTGAATATGGCGGGTTGACCGGCGCGTTCGTACTGGAGCCAAGCCATTCCCGTTCCAGATCAAGGTCAGAGCCGACCTGGTCGTCCGGCATATCTGCATCAGAATCGAGCACCCGGGACACCTCGGCCGGCGTTGTTTCGCCGCTCAGAACTCGAGCCACGCCGCTGGACCATAGTGACCGCATCCCTTCGGTACGCGCCGCCGCGGCGATCGTGGAGGCAGGAGCGTTGTCAACAATCAGCCGCGCGATGGACGGAGAAATGGTGAGCAGCTCGACCGCGGCCATCCGTCCTCGGAACCCGCTACTGGAGCAGGCCTGACACCCGGCGCCTGCCTTGAGGCGCGCACCGTTCGGGATGCAGTCCCACAGGGACGGAGGTATCGGATCGGCGCTGTCACGCGCGCAGGACGAACACATGCGGCGGAGAAGACGCTGCGCTATGATGCCCTTCACGGCGGTCCCCGCTTTCACCGGGTCCACGCCGAGATCTGCAAGTCTGGTTATCGAGCTCGCGGCGTCGATCGTGTGCAGCGTGGCGAAGACCAGGTGACCTGTCAGTGCGGCCTGAATTGCGACGGCAGCGGTTTCTGCATCGCGAATCTCGCCAACGAGTATTACATCCGGATCCTGCCGGAGGATCGAGCGCAACGCCGCCGCGAATGTGAGCCCCGCTTTCTCGTTCACCTGAGATTGCACGATTCCCGGTATTCGATATTCGACCGGGTCCTCCACTGTTATCACGTTGAGCCCGCGCGACACAAGCGATTGGAGTGCCGAATAGAGCGTCGTAGTCTTGCCGGATCCCGTCGGGCCGGTAACGAGAATCAATCCTTCGCGTGTCTCGAGCAGTTTGACAAGTCGTGCCACATCGACGTCGTCGAACCCGAGCGCATCGAGCGGTCGCACGCCGCCCCTCGCGTCAAGAATCCGGATCACGACTTTTTCACCGTGCGCCGCTGGTAAAGTAGAGACACGCAAATCAATGCGCTCGCCCTCGACCATTACGAGCGCGCGGCCGCCCTGCGGACGTAACCGGTCGGCGATGTCCATGCGCGCCATTATCTTGACGCGCGATACGAGCGGCGTCCCCACCGCGCGCGGAAGTGACATCGCGGTTCGGAGCACGCCGTCCACGCGATATCGCACCAGCACCGCTGCTTCTTCGGTCTCCAGATGAATGTCGCTCGCTCGTGCGGCGATTCCTTCGGCGACGATATGATCGACAAGTCGTATAATCGGCCGCTCACGTGCGCCATCCGCAAGTTGCGTCGCAGTCAACTCCTCCACTTCAGGTTCGATCTGGTGTACCGACACCGGACCCACGGACGCAAGCAGTCTCTCCACAACGGAGGCCGGCCGATACACCTCCTCCAGTCGTTCCGTGATTCGCGCAGGTAACGCGAGAGACATCCGGACGCGTCGGCCGGAGGCGAATGCAACTGCCTGCTCGCAATCGAGGTCGTACGGATTAGCCGTGGCTACGTCGATGGTGCGTGCCGAGACCGAGAGCGGCAGGATGGAATACCGGCGGGCGAGCCGCTCGGGGATACGTGCGACTGCTTGCGGAGTCGATGTGAGTGCGCCTGCCACCCGCATTCGTGTTCGCCTTGCAACGCCCACGAGTATAGCGTCATCCGTGGTGAATCCACGCGTGACTGCGGCTTCCCACTTGCTCGCGCAGGCATCCTTCGCGATGGCGCTGAACTGAACCGGTGTGAGCAGTTCGCGTAGCACCGGCATGATCCACTCGTCGCTCAACTGAACCGCTCGCTCCATTCCCGCCTCCCGAGCTCAAGGTAGGCCTGGCGTGGCGTTAGCGACGGAGCGACGCTGTCGCTACATCATCCCGCTGTTGCAGTGCTGGGCGATTGGCCCGCACGCGAATCGAGTGCCGTCATCACCATTGCGGTGATCTCACGCATCGACGTGGCGCCGTGGTCGCGCGCATACCACTGCCGAATGTGCTGGTACCGCTCCGGCTTGGGCACGAGCGTCCCAGTGGTGGTGGCCCACCGCTGCAGCTCGCTGGGCCGCGGTCCCCACCATCCGAGCTCCTTCCAGTTCTCGTCGTAGGCAATGACTGCCGGAATGGAGCGAGTCCCATTCGTGAGATGCGCATCCATCAGGTCGGGATTCGCATCGCGGCTGAAACTCCTGAACTCGACCATCGAGCATTCGTCGGCAAGCTTCGCGAGATACGGAACGACGCCGACCGCATCGAGACACCAGTCCTCGTTCAGCGCGATCAACCGGACCGGCGCAGAAAGCGCCGCGAACCGCTCCGTGACGTCCGCAGGTACTGATGCGCGCCGTGCACCCAGCGTCCAGAGGTCCTGATATTTTTGCGCCGCCGCCAGAAATTCATTGAACGTCTGTCCGGTGACGAAACGTATTGCGTCCATCATTTCTTCGACGGCTTGATCGTCGTAAGATGAAATACGTCCGCAGGAGCATTCGGTTTTACGCGAATGCTCTTGGCCGGGATACCGACGTGTACGTGATACGGGCGCACGTCCTTGGTCGCGATCGCGCCTGCGCCAACCATACCGTTCTCGCCGATGTGCACTCCGGCCAGCACTGTCGCGTGGTACGTGATCCTCACGTCATCATCGATGCGAGTTACGGCATCCGTGACATCTCGCTGATCCACGATACTGTGTGTGTGGCTGTAGATGTTGGCGAAGTCGCTTATCGACACACGATTGCCGAGAACAACGCCGCCACGGTCGTCGACGAGAACGTGACGGTGCAGCACTACGTCGTTGCCTACTTCCATGTTGTAGCCGAACGAGAACTCCACGTACTGAAACGCCTTGAAATTCTCTCCGCATCTCCGGAAGATGCGGGGCGCAAGCAGTCTGCGAAGTCGGATTCCGAGATCGATGTTCTGGCCGCCGAGGGGCGTTCGATCGAACGAGTACCAGAGCCACAAGAGAGGCTTGGTGCGGGCGAATGCCACCGGGTCGCAGTCCGCGTAATACTCGGGCTCGAGCGTGATGTTGCGGGGATCCAGAGCTAGCAGCGCCAGTCGTGTTGCACTTGGCAACGTCTCGTCCACGGATGCCGTTTCCCATGCGTCCGTGTACTCCGGGTAGAGCAGGGAACAGAGGATATTTCGGCAAATGTCGTTGCGGTCTTCGTCAGAGTCGAGCGAGTCTTCGATCTCTTCGAGAAACGCCTGCTTCAGCGATTCGATTGGCGACTCGGCAAGTTTGCGTAGGGGAAGTATTGCCATGGTATTTGCGTGGATAGTTGCTAGTTCGGCTTTCCGGACCGTGCACGAACCATTGTGCGCTCCCGCTCGATTATCTGCAGCGTTTGATCCCAACTGGCGTCGACGGCGCCAGCATAAGCGATGGACAGCGGTTGGTTGATCTGCACGTCGCCGTCAAACATGTAGAGCGCACTTTGCGTCTCGCGCTGCCGCAATCTGTTCTCGCCAAATCCTACTGTAAGTGAAAGTATGTCATACGGCCTGAAATCTCTGCCTCCGCTCGTGATGACCACGTCACCGGGCGTGAAACGGGCGTTCGGCTCGACGCCGTAAAACGATATGAGCCAGACTGAGACAGGCCGGCCGCCGTAGCGCCGCGTGATCGCGTCTATCTGTACGCGGCTTCCCTGCTTCAGATCGTGAAGAGCGCGGTACGAGTCGGGAGTGAGAAGGCGAATCAAAGATTCGTCCAGTGGCAGCGCGCGCACCAGCACTGTGCCGGCGCTGATATGCAGTGAAATATCATCCTGGTGCAGTGAACCGTAGCCCGGCGGCAGTATTGCCAGGCCAGCGGTATCGGCTTGCGGGATCGCGCTCATTGGAGTTGGCGCACTGTTGCCAACGGCTCCGTTGGTGCTTCCGGCTGGCGCGCAGGCGGCGGCCACGGACAGGCCGAGCGCCAGCTTCAGCACGACGAGTCCGGATCCGCCCCTCACGCAGGGCGCTCCATCGCCAGCAATCCTGCGATAGCTTCGGCGAGCTCGTCGCGGCCCACTCCAGTCTGCGCGCTGAACGGGATGATGTGGTCCTCATCAACCTGCAGAATGATCGCGAGATCGCTCACGCGGCGATCCACAGCGGCACGCGAGATCTTGTCGATCTTGGTTGCCACGAACATCACCGGAACTCCGACGTCAGCGAGAAAGTCGAGCATCTGGCGGTCGTCATCGGTGGGGTCGTGCCTGACGTCGAGTAATTGCACCACGCCGCGCAGATCCTTCGATCCACGCAGGTACGACTCGATCAACGGGCCCCATTCCGAAGACCGTTCCTTGGATATCTTCGCGTAGCCATAACCGGGAAGATCCGCAAACACAAACGCGCCATTCACCGTGAAGAAGTTGATCTCGCGCGTTCGTCCTGGCGTTTTGCTGACCCGAGCGAAGCTGCGTCGTTTGAGAAGCTTGTTCAGCAGAGACGACTTGCCGACGTTGGATCTGCCGGCGAAGGCGATCTCCGGCTTGTCCAACTCCGGTCTCCAGCCGCCGACGGTCGCCAATCCTCCGGCGAACTCGAGGGAACGGATTACGAGCGGATCGGCATTGCTCATGAGCACAGTGGGCGCATCAGTGCGCGCTGACCACGACTGCGTCGGCCTGCCCGTCGCCCTTTCGTCCGCGCCGCCGCGTGGGTGCTTTGGGCAGCTCGAGTGGCACAGTACGCAACGCCAGTCTCAGTACTTCATCCATCGTCTTGACTGGATGGAACGTGATCGCCTCGCGAACTTCCTCCGGAATCTCCTCCAGCTCGCGAAGGTTCGCGTGCGGGATGATTACATCAACGACGTGATTCCGGTGAGCGGCGACTGATTTTTCCTTGAGTCCGCCGATGGGAAGTACACGCCCACGCAGCGTGATCTCGCCAGTCATTGCGAGATCCCCGCGCACCGGAATTCCTGTCAGCGCGCTCGCGATTGCTGTGGCGATCGCGATGCCGGCACTCGGGCCATCCTTTGGCGTCGCGCCATCTGGAATGTGGATGTGTATGTCACGTGTGCGATAGAAGTCGGCGGCAATACCGAGTTCATCCGCACGGCCGCGAACGTAGCTCATCGCTGCTGACGCGGACTCCTTCATGACGTCACCAAGCGTGCCGGTGAGCAAAATCTTTCCGCGGCCGCGAACCACGCTGACTTCTATTTCGAGCGTCTCGCCACCGGCCGTCGTGTAGGCCAGACCTCGCGCAACGCCCACTCTGTCTTCGAGAAGCGCCAAATCGGAATCATAGCGCTCGATGCCCAACATCCCGTGCAGGTCGGCCACGGCAACATGCTGCGACGCGATGACGTCTCCATCCGCAGCTTCTGCCTGGCGCCGCGCGAGTTTCCGCGAAAGCTTGGCGATCTGCCGGTCAAGCTCACGGACGCCGGCTTCGCGCGTGTACGAGCGCAGAATTGCGGGTAGTACGCCTGCATCTAGCGTTACCTCCGCCGCATCCAGGCCGTTCGCTTCGAGCTGTCGCGGAACGAGGTATTTTCGCGCGATGGCGAGCTTCTCCTGGTCGAGATATCCAGGCACACGAATTATTTCCATCCTGTCGCGCAAAGCGTCGGGGATGGTCTGCAGCGAGTTGGCCGTCGTGATGAACAGTGCCTGCGACAGATCGTAATCGACTTCGAGATAGTGATCGTTGAACGCGGCATTCTGCTCGGGGTCGAGCACTTCCAGCAGCGCCGCCGCAGGATCTCCGCGGTAGTCCAGGCCGAGCTTGTCGATCTCGTCGAGCAGTATTACGGGGTTGACCACTTCTGCCTTGCGCATCGCCTGAATCACTCGGCCCGGCATCGAGCCGATATATGTGCGGCGATGTCCGCGAATCTCGGCCTCGTCACGAACGCCGCCCAGTGACATCCGTACAAACTTGCGGCCAAGCGCGCGCGCTACCGAGCGGCCCAGGGAAGTCTTGCCTACGCCCGGAGGACCAACGAGGCAGAGGATCGGGCCGTCGATGCGGCCGACAAGTGAAAGCACGGCGATGAAGTCGAGAATGCGCTCCTTTACATCGCGCAGGCCATAGTGATCCTCGTCGAGCACATCGCGCGCATGCGCCACGTCGAGCATTTCTGTGGTTCGCTCGTCCCACGGCAACGCGAATATCCAGTCGAGGAAATTGCGCGACACAGTGTATTCCGGAGACGTGGGCGACATTCGGCGAAGCTTGCGCAGCTCTCGCTGCACGCGCATGCGAACCGGTTCTGGCAATGTCTTGGCCTGGAGCGACGTCTCGAGCTCACTCACGTCATCCGAATCGTCCTGGCCAAGCTCGCGGTGAATGAGTTTCAGCTGCTCCTGCAGATAGAACTCGCGCTGCGTCTGATACATCGCTCCGCGCGTGTCATCGTCGAGCTTGCGCTCGATGCGGAGGATTTCAATTTCCCCAGCGAGAAGCGCGGTGATCGCACCGAATGCCTCTTCGATCGTCGCGGACTCCAGAATTTGCTGGCGAACTTCCAGCGCCGCGGGCACGTGTGCCGCGATGCCATACGCCTGCCTGTCCGGCGTTGCCGCGCCCTGTACGAGCGCTGTCACCTCTGCCGGGATGCGACGCTGCAGCTCGACGTATTCCTCGAAGAGCGCGACGGCACGCCGCGCGGCGGCGTCCGTGATTCGCGCATCGGCGCCCGGCGCCGGCAATAGCGGGTCTGTGCGCACCGTCGCGCGAAGAATCGCGCCTCGGCGGCCGGCGTACCGTTCCACGCGGGCGCGCTCGCGTCCTTCGAGAAGAACCTTTGCGCTGCCGTTCGGCAGGCGACTCAACTGAACGACCTTGCCGACGACACCGGTGCGGAAGAGATCTCCGCCAATCGGGCTCTCCTCGCTCGCGTCGCGCTGAGCGACGAGGAAGATGTCGCCTGTATCCGCAATTGCCCGTTCCAGCGCTTCGAGCGAAGCCTTCCGCCCGATCAGGAGGGGCATTATGACGTTTGGGAAGAACACAACGTCCCGAAGCGCAAGAACCGGTAGTACCAACTGTTCCGGTGGCGGAACGATCAATACGGGTATGGACGCGGCGCCTTGGTTGCTGGAGGCCGTTTTCCGGTCAGCGGGAGCTGGCCGAGAGCGTTTTTTTGTCGATGACATTGAGCGAAAGCTATCGCCTTGGCCTGACGCCCGGAGGATCGAAGCTTCTCCGGGGTGGCACTTGCGGTTGCTGGCGGTCAGGCGCTGTCGCGCCGCTACTGAACGTGGCCCGGATGCGGCCCCGTCGGCCGCCGATCAGGCCTCTTTCTTTCGCCGGGAGGGGCTCAGTTCCAGGAGCGGTGGCGTCTTGTTCGTGATACAGGATTCCGTTACCCGGACTTCAACCACATCATCTCTGGCCGGGATGTCGAACATGATATCCATGAGCGCCTCCTCGAGTATCGCGCGAAGCCCGCGCGCCCCGGTGCCGCGCTTGAGCGCCTTGGTAGCGATAGCAGTGAGGGCGTTTTCCTCGAACGTGATCTTGACGTCTTCCAGGGCGAAGAGGCGCTGATACTGCTTGGTGAGCGCGTTCTTGGGCTCCTTGAGGATGCGCACGAGCGATGGCTCGTCCAGCGCGTCGAGTGCGACCGTTACGGGAAGGCGACCCACCAGCTCGGGGATGAGCCCGAAGCGGAGCAGATCATCCGGCTCGGCGTTGGAAAACGGATTTTTCGAGGCCGCCTTCTTTGCGTCGCTGTCGCCGAAACCGATCTGACGGCGGCCCATGCGTGACTCGATGATTTTTTCAAGGCCGTCGAATGCACCACCGCAGATGAACAGGATGTCCTTGGTGTTTATCTGGATGTATTCCTGTTGCGGATGCTT
>JBDTAB010000080.1:0-4066 GCA_039924865.1 Gemmatimonadaceae bacterium
ACCATCCTGGTGAAAAGCCCATCTGGGGCGTGGCTGGCTGGTCCAAGGACGGTCGATCGGTTCTGTTATACGACAAATACGACATCTGGTCACTTCCACTCGACGGTAGCAAGGGCCGCGATCTCACCGCTGGTGTCGGCACTGCGGAACAAGTGCAGTTGCGACTGGCGCATCTCTCACCGACGGCGGGCGGCGGCGGCCGTTTCGGTCGTGCACCCGCCGAAGCCGTTGACCTGTCGAAATCACAACCGCTCACCGCGTATGGCGAGTGGACCAAGAAGTCGGGCTACTGGGAAATGCCGGCCGGCGGTGGCAAGGCCACGCCGCTCATCTGGGCAGACAAGATGATTGGCGAGGCCGAAAAGGCCAAGCATGCGGATCGGGTGATCTTCACAGAGCAGACGTTCCGTGAATTCCCGGATTACTGGGCGAGCACCACAAAGTTCACGGCGCCAACCAAGCTCACGGACGCGAATCCACAAATCGCTGACTACGCGTGGGGAAGCCGAGTTCTTGTCAACTACACGAACAGCAAGGGAAAGAAACTGCAGGGTACGCTCACACTTCCCGCCGATTATCAGCCAGGCAAGAAGTATCCGATGCTCGTGTACATCTATGAGATTCTTTCCAACACGCATCACCAGTTCTCGATGCCGGTTTACGATGACCGCCCGCACATGAGCGAGTACGCGAGCGACGGATATTTGATGTTCGAGCCGGATATCGTTTACGAAACCGGCAAGCCGGGATCGTCTGCGCTCGACTGCGTTACTGCGGCGGTCAACAAAGTCATCGAGTTAGGCTACGCGGATCCCGCGCACATTGGGCTGCAGGGACACAGCTGGGGAGGATACGAGTCGTCGTTCATCCTCACCCAGACCAACATGTTCGCCGCCGTCGTTACCGGTGCGCCGCTTACTGATTTGATCAGTATGTACGGTGAGCTGTACAAGCAGAGCGGGAGTTGGAACGGCGGCATTCTCCAGACGAGCCAGGGACGCATGGGCGTAAACGTTACGCCGTGGAACGCAACGCAACTGTACGAGAGTCAGTCCCCAGTATTCAATGTCACCAAAATCACCACTCCATTCATGATTCTTCAAGGCACGGCCGACGGTGCGGTTGATTGGGATCAGGGCCTTGAGTTCTACAATGCGGCGCGAACCAACGGGAAGAAGGTGATCTGGCTGTCGTATCCCGACGAACCGCATCACCTTGCGAAGACTCCCAACCAGAAGGATTTCCAGATCAGAATGAAGCAGTTCTTCGATCACTACCTCAAGGGCACACCAGCACCAGACTGGATGACAAACGGGCTTGCGCAGGTACACAAGGGTGCGCCGATTCACTGAGTGGGGAGGCGATGATGAACTGAATGCCTGTAGGCGCGTGGTTATCGCCTGCGCGCACCCAACCCGTCATCCCCGCGCCCAACTCGTCATCCCCGCACCCCAACCCGTCATCCCCGCACCCAACCCGTCATCCCCGCGAAAGCGGGGACCCATGTTATCGGTCTTGAGGCACAGCTGAATTATCGTAGTGGGTCGACGGTAGCTAATATTCTAGACATGGACCTACTTGGCGATCGCTTTTTAATTGAGCGTGAGCTGGGCCGCGGCGGGATGGGCACAGTTTATCTGGCACACGACAATCACCTCGCCCGGCGCGTCGCCGTGAAGGTCTTGCCAGAAGGGCTATCAGCCACCATCGGCGCGGAACGCTTTGCGCGTGAGATTCGCGTTACCGCACGCCTGGTGCATCCGAGCATCGTTCCCTTGTTCGACTCCGGATCGATGAACGATCGACTCTACTACGTCATGCCGTACGTCGACGGCCCTACGCTAAAAGCGCACATCGCCGCGAGCGGGACGCTGTCAGTGGACGAAACTCTCTCGCTTGCGCGCGACCTCGCCGAGGCATTGTCGTACGCGCACGCACAGGAAGTGGTGCATCGCGACATCAAGCCCGAAAACGTTTTCTGTTATGGTGGCCGGGCTCTTCTTGCGGATTTCGGCATCGCGAAGGTTGTAACAACGGAACTCAACAGTTCCGTTGTTACCAGCGTGGGCGAAATAGTCGGCACTTTCACGTACATGAGTCCGGAACAGGGAACTGGTGAAGCGGTCGACGCGCGCAGTGATCTGTACAGCCTCGGCTGCGTACTTTATGAGATGGTGGTGGGCGAACCGCCGTATGTCGGTAGCTCATCTGTGGCCGTGCTCGCAAAGCACATAACTGCCCCCGTTCCAGATGCATCAACGCGGAATTCCAAGGTTCCGGCAGCACTGGCAAAGTTGCTTTCGGAGATGATGGCAAAGAACTCGGTTGATCGTCCGGCAAGTGCTGCTGTCCTGATCAACCGTCTGCATGCCATCAGTAGCCCAGCGGCACCGCGCGTTCCCGCGCCGATCGAAGCGGCGAAGACCGCGCCGACATCGCAGAAGTACAGCGCAGAATCCATGGCAGCGGTTGATGAGGGACGCTCTTACTGGCTTCGTGGGATGCAGGGAGGTCCGGGCTCCCGGGAGAAGCTTGAGCTGGCGCAGGTATGTTTTAACCGCGCGCGGACGCTCGACCCGAACAACCTGCTTGCTCTCGTCGGCCTTTCGGACGCGGTCCATGTCATGGGTTATCGCGGCTTCCGTGATTACGACGAGGCCATAGCCGAAGCGCGCTCACTGCGTTATCAAGCACTGGCGGTCAATGACGACGTAGCCGAGGTTCACAGCTCGATCGGCGTTACCATGATGTACTGGGAAGACGACTTCGAAGGCGCCGGCCGAGAACTGGCTCGTGCACGTGAACTCGGGCCGGACGTCAGTAACGTCCGCCGATTCTACGGAACATGGTTGAAGATCGCCGGACAGATCGAGGAGGCGGTTGTTGAACTACGTGTCGCAGTCGATCTCGCGCCGGATGTGGCGGCGCAGCATAATGCGCTTGGTGATGTTCTGATAGCCGCCGGACGATTCGAAGAGGCTATCCCACATCTGCGCACCGCACTGAGGCTTAGTCCCCAATACAGCGCTGCCCTGGAACGACTCGAGATCGCATGCCACCGCGGCGGACGCGCTGAGGAGGCGCTTAGCGCACGGCGCGCATGGCTCGGTCAGCGAAAGCTTCCGGAACGCGTGACGATGCTTGAGGAAAACGTCGTGAAATTGGGCTGGAATGCCGCACGTGAGCTCGACCTGCACCGCGAACTCGCACTGCTCCTGGAGCAGGCCACTCGCGAAAACCCGTTCGGCGAGAATGGAACGAGCCGACAGCTCGCAGATCAGATCATTACCACCTACGCGGAGCTTGGCGAATACCGATCGGCGATGGACTGGGTGGAGCGCGCATATCTCGCGCGACCTGGCCGCCTGCGCCGCGTGCTAACGGATTTTCTCTTCGACCGCCGTGGTCTGGCAGTGGATCCCCGCTATGCGCCGCTGCTTCGCACCGCCGGCCTGCAGGACCTGCTGGACGAAAACGCGCAGTCGAGTGAGACGGAGCGTGGTCCCCGCTGACGGGGTCGTCATCGTAGAATACAGGCGCCAAGATCCATTGTCGCTACCGTACCGCTCGGCGCAGGTTGCGCATACCGGCGCGGCGACGATCTTTCACATCATGAGCGACCGACGATATGATCAGAAGGAAGTCGCGGACATCTTTCGTGCAGCATCCGAAGGATCGCCGTCGCTTCAGCAACCGGTATTCGATCAAACTGGGTTGACGCTCGCCGATCTTCAGTCCATCGGACGCGAAGTCGGCATTGCGCCTGACGCGGTTGCGCAGGCCGCAATCTCGCTCGATGTGCACCGAGGCTCCGCCCAACGAAGATTCCTTGGCATTCCGATCGGAGTGTCGCGCACCGTCGATCTCAACAGACGGTTGAGCGTCTATGAATGGGAGCAGCTGGTCGTCGAGCTACGCGAGGTATTCGACGCGTACGGAAAGACCAGCGTCGATGGACCGTCGCGGCGGTGGTCCAACGGCAACCTGCAGGTACTCCTCGAGCCCACGGAAACTGGTCAGCGACTGCGCTTTCGAACCGTCAATGGCGGAGCACAATCTTACATCG
>JBDTAB010000081.1:0-3797 GCA_039924865.1 Gemmatimonadaceae bacterium
GTCGCGACGCAACTCTATGATGAGGGGCTGTTTGCACTCAATGCCAACGATGCACGAGGCGCTGAACAGCTTTTCGTTGCGGCACTCAAAGTGGACAGCACATTCGCAATGGCTGCGTACGCGGCGGCGCTCTCTGTTCGCCTCGAGGGCCACACGGATATCCCGCACGCTGAGAAATACCTCCGGCTTGCTTCCCGACAGTCCAACTTCGCGAGTGATCGCGATCGCCTGCTGATCGCGCAAGAGTGGGCCGACTTTCGAAACGACCCAGCGCGGCTGGCATTCGCCGACACGCTCGCGGTGCGCTATCCTCGCGATGCGGAGGCGCAGCTGAGCCTGGGCTCGGCGCGTATGTGGGACGGCGAGTTCGTTGCAGCACTAGCCCCGCTGCGCTCGGCGGTGACCCTCGATTCGGTCAACCTTGCGAGCGCACGTACGCGCTGTATCGCCTGCAACGCGCTGGCGTTGGAGATTCTTGCACTGCGATTCGCGGATTCGACTTCTGCCGCTGAGCGAGTCGCGCGAATGTGGACGACCGCCGTGCCAGCCTCTGCGGGCGCGTGGCGAGAGCTGGGTCTGGTTCTCGGTGTTGAGGGCCGCGCGGCCGAAGCCGATGCAGCGTACCGTGCTGCAGCAGATCGGACGACTGAAGGTCCTGGCGAAAACGCTGACATTATCGGACTCGCGATACGCACCGGATCCTTCGATGTTGCGGACGCACTCGCACGCACCGAGATTACGGGTGGCGCCTCGCATCAGCGCCGGAAGGGGCGATGGCTCGCGATCATAAGCTTGCGCAATCAGGGGCGGCTGCGCGAAGCTCTCGTCATCGCACGCGAGTACCGCGCCGATGTTCGCCAGAGCGCGCAGGGTGAGGATCTTGAGATGTACGAGGCGCTTCCGGAAGCGCAGGTGCTTTTCGAGATGAGCCGGCCATCACAGTCTGCTGCGCTGTTCGACTCGATAGCACATCACGTTCGTCGCACCATTCTACCTCGCTCAGATGCGCGCAACCGGGCATGGATTGGAACGTTGACAGCCGAGGCGATGTATGCCGCTGGCGATACCGTCGGACTCGCACGTGTCCGTACAAGTGTCAGTAGCTATGGAGCACAGAGCGCATTCGGGCGCGATCAACGACTTGCGAATCACATTGATGGCCTTGTGAATCTGCACCGCGCCCAGTTGCCGGACGCCGTCGTCGCGTTTCACAAGGCTATATTTTCGCCGACGCTGGGCTACACTCGTACCAACTACGACATGGCGCGCGCACTGCTCGCACTCGGTCGCGGGCGCGAAGCGATCGTAATTCTGCAACCAGCGCTCCGCGGAGATCTGGACGGATCCAATATGTACGTCACGCGCACCGATCTGCACGAAGCTCTCGCTCAGGCGTTCGACATGAACTCACAGCCCGACAGTGCCCTGGCGCATTACAGCGCGGTTGCGGCCGCGTTCAGCCACGCCGATGCCGAGGTAGCGCCGCGCCGAATCGCCGCCATGCGTCGCGTCACCGCGCTCGGTAGCCACATATGACGCTGCCCAAGGGTGCGTCACATCCCGATGCTTGGCAGACGTATCATCAACAACCTCGAATGGATGCAGGATTGCAGCGGTGAAGTGTACTGCTAGTAGTTTCATCGCAAGTATCCCCAACACCAAAATCAACAATGCTTGCAACCATACTGTACGGCACTCGGGACATCCGCTTCGAAGAGCACTCTGACCCCAGTATCATAAAGCCGACCGACGCGATCATTCGCCTCTCGGCTACTTGCATCTGCGGGTCCGACCTCTGGCCGTATCGCGGCATGCCACCAGTCAAGCAGCCGGCCGCGATGGGTCACGAATATTGCGGCATAGTCGAGGAAGTTGGCCGCGATGTGAAGACGATCAAGCCGGGACAGTTCGTGATCGGTTCGTTCTGCATATCGGATGACACATGCGCAATCTGCCAGCACGGTTACCAGTCGCGCTGCGTGCAGGGCGAGTTCATGTCCGGCGCACAGGCACCGCTGGCGCGCGTCCCGCTTGCTGACGGCACACTCGTCGCGACATCCGAAGTTCCATCAGCCGACATGCTGCCGGATCTGCTGGCCATATCCGATGTGCTCGGCACGGGCTGGTTTGCGGCCGACGCGGCGAATGTGGGCCCAGGATCGACGGTCGTTGTTGTTGGAGATGGCGCCGTTGGTCTACTTGGCGTGCTCTCAGCGAAGCAGATGGGTGCCGAACGAATCATCGCGATGAGTGGTCATGCGCCGCGGCAGAAACTCGCGCTCGAGTTTGGCGCTACTGACATCGTGACTGAGCGCGGTGACGAGGGAGTTGCTCGCATCAAGGAAATGACCGGTGGCGTCGGCGCCGATTCTGTGTTGGAGTGCGTCGGAACTCAGCAATCGATGCAACAGGCGATGAAGTCCACGCGTCCGGGCGGATGGTTGGCATATGTCGGCGTTCCGCACGGCGTAGCGTTCGATGGGTACGAGCTGTTCGCGGCAGAGATCCACCTGCACGGCGGTCCGGCACCGGTGCGACGCTACCTGCCGCAGTTGATTGACTTGGTGCTGCAAGGCAAGATCAATCCAGGCAAGGTGTTTGATCTGACGCTCCCGCTCGACCAGGTGGCGGAGGGTTACCGTGCGATGGACGAGCGCCGCGCGATCAAGACGTTGCTGATGCCGTAGCGAAGCGGGGTGCGGCGGACGATTGTAATCCTCCTGAAAGCTTCGGAGCATAGTTTGGGGTAGTTCGTTCAGCCCACATCCGGAGACACCCATGTTCCGCCCGCGCCTACTGTCCAGCGCCTTCCTCGCTGCATCGACCATCCTCGGCGCAGCGGCAGTCGCGCCGATCGCGTCCGCACAATCGCAGCACTATCACGTCGTCAAGACGATCGATATAGGCACGACCCGTGCCGACTACATCAACCTCGATCCCATCGGCCGCCGCCTCTACGGGCTCGGTGACAAGGTCATCGACGTCGACAAGGACTCGATCGTGGGCACGGTGGAGGGCGGCGGTGGTGGATACATCATCGACCACGAAGACAACGTCGGGCTCGTACGCAATGGTACGCTGTTCAACCTGAAGACACTCGCCCTTACCGGCCACCTCGATATCAAGGCCGACGGAAGCCGCTACGATCCCGCGACGCACCGTGGATTCGCGTGGGAAGGCAAGAACGGCTGGGTAGTCGACATGCGTACTGGCAAGATGATTACCACGGCGATGATCGGCGACGGCCTCGAATCCGGTGTCGCTGATGGGCACGGCAAACTGTTCGCCAACATCGAAGACGCGGGCGCGATGGAGCAATTCGACACGCGATCACTCAAGATCGAGAAGACATATCCCGTAGCCGGCTGTGGTCACGCGCAGGGACTGTCAATGGACACCGAGTCTCGCCGTCTTTTCATGGCGTGTGACACCGACATGGTCGTCATGAACGCCAACAACGGGAACATCGTAACACGAATCAAGGTGCCAAGCCGCTCCGACATGAACTGCTTCGATCCGGTTACCAAACTTGCGTTCAATCCGAACCGCGCTGACAGCACAGTCACCGTCGTGCACGAAGATTCACCAGACAAGTTCACCGTGGTGGGGAAGCCATCGACGGGTGGTGCTGCGCGGACATGTGCCGTTGATTCGAAGACGCACAAGCTGTACGTGTTCTATTATGAAGGCAACCCGCGTCAGGGCGGCAAGCTGATTGCGGCGGTGCTGGCACCGTAGTTCGTCGTGAGAGAGCGCCAATGAGAGTCATGCCTTGCGTCGTGTGCGCGACGCAAGGC
>JBDTAB010000082.1:0-8623 GCA_039924865.1 Gemmatimonadaceae bacterium
CCGCTGAATCAGCGTATCCGGTGATTGCAGCGCAGCTGCCAGTACCGGTATGCCAGCTTCTCGAAGGTACTCCGCGGCAAGCACCTGATATCGGCTGACGGGCGGAGCGATAGGAGCGGGCTGCGCCGCCACCTGGATGAGCAACACGAGGAATGGCCACATCTGGGCAATGTGCAGCCCCGAAGGAGAGTTGGGAACGGGTAGGTGGCGCGGCACTCACAGTGCTGCTGGCGGCGTGGAACGGGGCAGAGCTTGCGCGATGCAAACGAACGGCGCTTCTATGCCCAAGCTGAATGCAGCACAACGCCAGCTTCCGAGCCCGCGCGCGACGGTGTATCGTAGGGAACGCCCGATCGGCCCGAACCATCCGTCCGAAAAATCGCATGCCAGAGTCGCAGCCACACTCGCTTGCCCGCGTCGAGCGGATCTCCGACGAGCGCGCCCACGCCGCACTCCGTCGCGCCGCGGAGCTCCAGGCCGAGGCCGAGGAGCAGCTCGAGACGCAGAGCCGCGGGCGCCTTGTGGCGGAATGGGACGGAGTGGCCACAACGGACGGATTCCGCCGTGCGGACGTAGAGACCGCAGCCGTCGAGGCGGGTATCGCACCGGAGTTCATCCATCAGGCGCTCGTCGAGCAGGACATCGGTGGTCCGGAGGCGGCGGAACTGGCGCCATGGATTGCGCACGTCGGGCGCGGTCTCTTGCGCACGCGTCAACACAGCGTCGAGCTGTCGCGTACGATCGACGCGCCGGCAGCCTCTGTGCTCGAAGCGATGCGGCGCGTCTTTCCCGCACACCCCTATGGGATGGCGCTGATCGACTCGATCGGCGAGCCGCTCGCAGGCGGCGTGCTGCTCTTCGACATCGCAAACAGCACATCCACGCCGTTCCAGTACACAGCGAGTGTAGTGGAGTTGCAACAACTCCACGTCACACTGAGGTCGGTGACGATCGGCGCGCGCGACGGCTGCGAGCTCACACTGCGCGGCGACCTGCGCGCCGGCATGCGGCGCAACGTCGCGTTTGGCCTCTCCTTCTCGACGGTGTTCGCCGGGCTCGGAGTGGCGCTTGGCGTCGCGATGTCGGCGGCCCTCATCCTACCGGCCATCGCGGTCAGCGCTGCCTTCGGCATCGTGGGTGGCGGCGGTGCAGCGGCAAGCTACGGTGCCATTTACAAGCACTATGTGAAGAAGCTGACCGGCGAGATGGAAACGCTGTTGCGTACTGTGGACACGAACGCGCGCACCGGCGGCGCGTTCCAGCCGCCTGAGGCACCGAAGGGCTGGAGTGGCGGCCTCTAATGCTACCGCAGCGGAATTCGGAGCACGCATCCGGCTGGTTCCGAAATTGACAGACATTGGGGGATAGATGAAGCGAACGATTCTAGGCGCAACCATCGCAATCATTTGCTCCGCTGCCGCCGGCCGCGCATACTCACAGACAACACTGAATATCTGGCCCGGCGTAGCGCCCGGCTCGGAGCACTGGACCTGGTCGGAGAAGGTGATTCCCAACGTCGTGGATCACGGCACGCACTTGGGCACCATCATTCAGGACGTAGTCACACCCACTCTAACGGCGTACCTGCCGACACCCGACAACGCTACCGGAACCGGGATCATCATCGCTCCCGGTGGAGCCTGCATCGCACTGGTCATGGACCGAGAAGGCCGCGATATCGCGAGCCGACTTCAACAAAAGGGAATCGCCGCGTTCGTGCTCAAATACCGTCTCATGCACAAACTGCAGGACGGCATGCCCAAAGACCTGGATGAAGACGAGGCTTGTAAGTGGGGAAACGCAGATGCAATCCAGGCGCTGAAAGTGGTGCGCGAGCATGCAGCTGAGTGGCATATATCTCCGCGCAAGGTCGGTATTCTCGGCTTTTCGGCTGGGGGCATGCTCGCGAGCGAAGCCGTGGTGCAGAAGGACGCCGCCACACGACCCGCATTTGCGGGGCTGATCTACGGAGCGCCGTTCAGCTCGATGCCCCAAGTCCCCGAAGATCTGCCGCCGATATTCATGGCGTGGGCACAGGATGACGCCACTGCTGGCTACGCGATGGTACGCTTCTATGCGGCGCTATTGAAAAATGACAACAGCCCCGAAGCGCATATTTATGTCACAGGCGGCCACGGCTTTGCCATACCCAACCCTGCAACAACCAGCGCACACTGGTTCAACGAGTTTTACTGGTGGCTGCAAACGAAAGGCTTCGCGCCACCGAGCGTTCCGCCCCACGCCGCCCCGCTCGCAAAACGGTGAGACCGCGCACTAAGGGAGGCCGATGAAAGAATCGAGCGCCATTCAACTGTTTGCAAGCAGGCCGAAGTCAACTGCAGTACTCGCGTTTGTTATTGCGGGGTTGGGTTTCGTTTTCATCAGCACTCTGGTGCCTCCTACCGCGGCCTATCGCTATATGCCCGGTCACGACTGGATCATGGCAATAGTTTGCTGGAGTCTCGCGCTGTTCCTTGTCTACTGCTGTTACCTCGGATTCCGCGGCGATCGAAGAGCGAGAGACGACCAGGATCACTCCGCTCGAAGAGATTCGGCGAGTCATAAAGGCGGAAGCTAGCGGGACGCGGAGCCCAACGGCGACAGAATGGCGACCCGACAGGATGGGCGACAGGATGGGGTCCGACAGGATGGGGTCAGATCTTGCACGATGCAAACGAAAGGACCCCTCGGCGAGCGACATTTTCGGCGCCGAGTTACGTCGCCCGTCCGCTGGCCACCATCTTAACGAGGGCGGGTAGTATGTTCATCTTCATATCACACCTCACCGTGCCGCCTGCCGATTGTCCGGAGCTGGAGCGATACTTTCGTGAACGGGCACGGCTCGTGGACGGGTTTCCGGGCTTTCTTTATCTACAGCTCCTCGCGCCCAAAGCAGGTGATGCATCGCACACGTTTCTCACTGCGTGGGAAGACGCGAGCGCGTTCCGTCGCTACATGGCGAGCGCTGAGCACGCGGCATCACACTCGCGTGAGCCGGCCAACATCATGGCCCGGAGCGCCGTTCGGCACGAGGCGTTCGACGTGTTGATGGACTCGCGCTCGCGTCCGGAGTGGCTCGCTGACTCATCCCGCGAATCGCGGGGCGGGCCGGCAGCCGTATCATGACGACGTCGCCTGGCAACGCAGGGATCGGCGAAGGCATCGGCGAAGGCATCGGCGCGGGCGCTGCCCTGGCCGCCGCGATTGAGGCGCACGCGCAGACCATCGCCGAACAAATCACCACTCGGCAGTTCGCCGACGACCCAACGCTCGACAAGAGATTCGGCGCGCGCGGTCGCAGCAAGTGTACGGAAGACGCTAACCGTCACCTCTCCTACCTGGCCACGGCGGCGGTGGCTTCGAGCGACAAATTATTCGTCGACTACGTGGGTTGGGCCAAGATTCTCCTCGCGAAACTGAACATGCCGCACGGCGATCTGGCACGTAATCTCACGCTGATGCGCATCGCAGTGACGAACGAGTTGGGGACTACACACGGCGCGGCGGCCGCTAGAATCATCGATGCTGGACTCGGGGCGCTGCCCGCTCTGCCGGAATCCAGGGAAAGCTTCCTTTCGCGCGGCGACTCGCACGCCGATCTCGCGCGCCGTTACCTCGAGATGTTGGTGGCGGGCAATCGGAAGGCTGCGAGTACGCTCGTCCACTCCGAGGTCGCCAGTGGCGTGAGCATCCACGACATATACATCCACATATTTCAGCGGACCCAGTACGAGATTGGGCGACGCTGGCAGATGAATCAGATGACGGTCGCCGAAGAACACTATTGCACTGCGGCGACACAGATGATCATGTCGGAGCTCTATCCACAGATCTTTACAACCAGTCGCGTCGGCCGGCGACTCGTTGCTGCGTGTGTCGGTGGTGACCTGCACGAGATCGGCGTACGCATGGTAGCCGATTTCTTCGAGATGGCGGGATGGGATACGTATTACCTCGGCGCCAACATGCCGATCCAGGGAATACTCCAGGCGGTGGAGGCGAACGACGCCGACGTACTCGCTATTTCAGCGACGATGACGTACCATGTGCCAGTAGCGGCCGAGGTGATTCGGGCCGTCCGGAGTAGCGACGGCGCCAGTCCACAGATCCTCGTCGGCGGGTATCCGTTTCGCGTGGACACCGATCTCTGGCGCATGATTGGCGCCGACGGGTGTGCGGCCGACGCCGACACTGCAGTAGAGTTGGCCAACTCGCTAGTCGCGCGAACCGAGCACGCGTGAGGACTCAGCCGTCCGACGCCGATCTGACTCGCGGGATCGCACTCGTGTGCGGTCACGACGGAATGATCCGAAGCATCCTGCACGATGACCTCTGTCTGAACGGTGTTGATGCATGTGGGCGTCAATTATCGACAATCGTCGATGCTTCCATTACCGACAAGGTGACATCGTTCCTCGCTGAAGCCATCGCCCGCGGAGCAGCGTTTGACTGGGAACTGAGTGTCAATGTGGATGGCGTAACCCAAGTCGTACACTTCGCCGCCGCAACGACGCCTCCCGATGCACTTGTTGTCGTGGGCGCGACATCGCGCTCGGGCATGATGCATTTCTACGATGAGCTGATGCGCGTCAACAACGAGCAGGCGAACGCCCTTCGCCAGGCAGTCAAGGCGCGCACGAGTGAACGGCCGGACGACCGCGATGCCGAGGTATATGAGCAGCTGACGCAACTCAACAACGAGCTGGCAACTGTCCAGCGTGAAGTCACCAAGAAGAATATCGCACTTGAACGCGCGAACGTTTTGAAGAATCAGTTTCTCGGAATGGCGGCGCATGATCTGCGCAATCCCATTGGAGCAATTCGGTCGTTCGCCACTTTGCTGCTTGATGACGACATGACTTTAACTGTTGAACAGCGGCATACCTTCCTCGAGCGGATTCGTGCATCGAGCGAGTTCATGCTCGCGCTGATCAACGATCTGTTGGACCTCTCGGCAATCGAGGCGGGCCAGTTGCGAGTCGATGCGCGAGAGCTCGACATAGCGCGAGTCGTACGTGATAACGTCAACTTGAACGCGATACTGGCATCCGAGAAAGCAATCGATATCGAACTCGAGATCGCGCCAGACGTACCGGTCATCGTCGCCGACGCGTTGAAGCTCGAACAGATCCTCAACAATCTGATGAGCAATGCGGTAAAATTCTCGGCGCGAGAGACCGTCGTGCGAGTCACCGTCCGGCGGGAGGACGAGGGAGTTCTGATCGCCGTATCCGACCAGGGGCCCGGAATCGCCGCAGCGGAAATCACCGAAATTTTCAAACCATTTCAGCGAGGCTCGCCTCGCGGAACCGCAGGCGAGCGCAGCACCGGGCTCGGCCTGGCCATCGTGAAGCGGATAATTGACGCTCACGGCGGTCGCCTGACGTGCGAGAGCGAAGTCGGCCGCGGAACTACATTCCGCGCGTGGCTCCCATTAGCCCGACCGGCGTCGGCGTATCGATTCCGGTAATCGTTAGCCGTCAGCAGAACACGGTAATGACGGCGGCCCATTTGGAAACAACGGCGATGGCTTTGTTTCGCTCGCTCGGATACAATTCTGCGACAAATAATCCGGGAGTCAAACCCACAAAAAGCCAATTCCGTAGAGTCCGTGGAGCAGGGTTCCCATTCGGAAAATTCCGTTGAAAAGCATGCTGATGCCAAACAGAACCGACGTGAATGCAGTGAAGGCGAACCGGCCATATGGATGTCCGATAAGGGGAACACGGACGACAATAATGGACGCACCGACAACGAGGCCGAGGGCGCTCTCGAACACGGCTGGGTAACACAACCTCGTGCTCAAGGTGAGTCGCGAGCGGAGGACTGAAGAGGTGAAGCCTGTAAAACTTGAATTCCGCAGTGACATTGAGTCACTGCGGAATTCAAGTTTTAGCCAACCGAATTGCCGCTAGCTATTACGGTTGCGTCTCCGAATCATCGGAACCAGACCAAAGAGGCCCGTACCGAGCAACGCGATCGACGCTGGTTCTGGCGTTGTTGTTACTTCGGCCGCGCCGAACACACCCTGACGCGCACCGGCATAATCGCTCGTGTAAAAGACCTCGCGGGTTACGTCAGCCGGCGCCGAGACCGTGCTGAGGACGTCGTTGCCGCTGTTGGCGTAGACTGAGGTGACGCCGGTGAACAGCGAGCTTCCAAAGGGTGACTGCGACGAGAACCCGGTGGTATTCACATTCCCCGATATTCCATTGTAGACCGGAACAAAACCAAGTCCGAACTGGTTCAGGAACAGGTTCGAGTATGTCGCCTCCGCTGCCGGACCGTCGATACCGGTGCCTCCGATGTACACCACGTTACCGCCGCCGCGCACATAGTTGCCCAGGCCTACAGCGTCGTACGTTGGGTTGCCTTCGACGAACACCGCGCCGTAACCACTAAAGGAGCTGGCAGAGGCGTTGGCCGTGACCGTATACCCAAGCGACTGCAGGTAAGTCGTGAAGCCTGTGTTGACCAGGTAGCCGTCGCCTGAGTACAGAAGAACGTTGCCGGTGCCGCCCAGACCAAACCAGTTTGTGATGTTGCTGACGAACTGCTTCTCGCCGGTATTCAAGTTGCCGGGACTGGTGAACCATTCATCGTGCGATACCACGACCTTGCTCTGCGCACCTGCCGTCGCCGCGATGCCTACTACTGCGGCCGCGAACCAGGTTGTGCGCAGGAGACTGGAAGCCCGCATTGGTTGTTCTCGGAAAAGGGTTGTCCGCGCTTCCGGGTCGGGTCGCGGGGGATGAACTGTAATCGGCAATCGGCGTGCCAGGTGCCTGGTGGGCTATGCTACTCGTAACTCATTGATTCTACGCGACTTAACTGCAGCGTACGGAGCGTACGACGTGCAAATATGCGGTGTTCACGCAACGGTCGTGGCGTGGCCCCAACGGGTGCGCTCCTATTCCATGACTTGCCGACTGATAAGCGTCACTGTCCCAAGTCACGCGCGAATGAGATTCCCACGTGGAAGTATGTTTCCTGTCAGGTACCCACTGCCAACCAATACGACCTACTGGACCCCATTCATGAGCCACCGCTTCCGCCCCGCTTTCGCCTGCATCGTCGCTCTCCTGGCAGTCCTGTCCACGGGCCGCGCCGCCGCCCAGGCGACCTCCGCCGATCTGGTCCTCCGCAACGGCAAAATCGTCACGATGGACGCCGCTACACCACAAGGTCAGGCAGTCGCCATCACCGGCGACAGGATTACGGCCGTCGGCTCCAACGCAGACATCCAGCGCTACGTCGGGCCGGCGACCAAAGTGATTGACCTGGATGGCCACCTCGCAATCCCCGGCTTCAATGAGTCCCATGGTCACTTCATGGGACTGGGAGGCGCGTTGAGCGAGTTGGACCTGATGGGCGTGCCTACATGGCAACAGATCGCGGCGATGGTCGCCGATGCCGCGAAGCACGCGAGCCCGGGTGCGGTGATACGGGGCCGAGGCTGGCACCAGGAGAAGTGGAACAAGTCCCCGGGGCGCGTGGTGATGGGTTTCCAGACCAACGACTTGATCAATCAGGCGGCACCTGACAATCCGGTAGTCCTCGGACATGCAAGCGGGCACGCGCTGATCGCGAACGATGCGGCCCTCAAGCTGGCGGGCATCACTTCTTCCACTCCGAATCCGCCTGGTGGCGAAATCATCAAGGACGCGACTGGTCGACCAACCGGCGTCCTGGTGGACGCCGCCCAGGGGCTAATCGGCCGAGGACTCAATGCGAGCCAAGCTAAGCGCACTCCGGAACAAGTGAAGGCAGACTTCCGCAACCGAGTCCACCTCGCCACGCAGAACGCGCTCGCCAATGGCGTCACGACATTCCAGGATATGGGAGCGTCATTCAGCACCATTGATGCGATCAAGCAGATGGTGGACGAGGACGACATGCCGCTACGGCTCTACATTCTGGTGAGTTCGGGCGAAGTGCACCAGAAAGATGTGGATGCGCTTGTCGCACACCGGATGGTGGACTACGGCAACGGGCACCTGACAGTACGCGGCATTGGAGAGATCTCCGCCGACGGCGCACTCGGCTCACGCAGTGCGTGGATGCTCAAGCCATACGATGATGATCCGACGAACACCGGACTCAACGTGACCACTATGCCCCGAATCAAGGAGATAGCCGAGATCGGGCTGGCGCACGGATTCCAGATTTCGGTGCACGCCATCGGCGACCGCGCCAACCGCGAGACACTCGATACGTACGAGTCGGTGTTCAAGGAGCACCCCGATGTGAAGAGCGACACTTTGCGCTGGCGCATCGAGCACGCGCAGCACCTCAATCCTTCCGACATTCCGCGCTTCGCACAGATGGGCATCGTTGCTTCAATGCAGGGAATCCACGCGTGTTCCGACGCGCCGTATGTGCTCCCGCGTCTTGGTGAGAAGCGCGCCAGCGAGGGCGCTTACATGTGGCAGACACTGTGGAAGACCGGTGCAATCATCACCAACGGAACCGACGTCCCCGTGGAAGAGATCAGCCCGATTGCGTCGTTCCACTGCAGCGTGACGCGCGACATGGTCGGCACCGACTCGGCGTTCTTCCCCGCAGAGAAGTTGAGTCGCGAGCAGGCGCTCAAGACTTACACGGTGAACGGTGCGTACGTCGC